>JBQDHL010000013.1:0-1173 GCA_052093725.1 Jeotgalicoccus sp.
GAACATACAGATGATATTTTTGAAATAGAATAACATAAGAAAACCCTTCTCTAAAAATTTTAGAGAAGGGTTTTCTTATCGTATTAGTTTAGGTATTAATTTTATATAAAATAACTCACCGATGAGCTCAGTAATTGTTTGAGTAACGATAACTGCGGATGCAATTACTCCCCATTCTCCAGGCAGAGCCAATGCCAACGGCAACACAACGAGTGAATTTCTCGTGCCTGCACTGAAGGCAAGTGCCCGTCCGGCATGTGGTGTTAAACTGAAAAATGAAGCAATGAATTTGGAAATGAACGGTGTAATAATCAGATACAGAATATAAATTGGAATGACAGTTATAATAATACTTAAATCATTATAAACTTTGCCGATTTGTGCTGCTACAACAGTAAACAGTACAGCCGCCATCAGTAATTCGGGAAGCTGACCGGTCAGATTTAATAACGATTTACCGGCTGATGTTTTTTTAGCAAGCAGCTGTGTAGTGACTGCCAGTATCAGCGGCAATATAATCAACAGAAGAAACGCTTCAAGAAACGGTTCGATACTAACGATTGCTGAAATATCTGTGCCGATAAAAAGTGTCAGATACACGGGTAATAATAATATTTGGATGATAAATAGCAGTGGTGTTGATGCTAAAACTAATTTTTCATCACCATTACCGAGCTTAGTAAAAGGAATGACGTAATCGATACATGGTGTAAGGAGAACTAAACAAACACCTAATAAAATTGCTGGTTGCAGCGGGAATAGTATAATTAAAATCCATACGATTATTGGCACAGCAACAAAGTTAGCGGTTAACAAAGCAATGAAAAATTTTGTATCGGATAAAATTTCACGTAATTTAAAAAATGGAATCTGGGTAAACATTACATAAAGCAACAAGGCAATAAGCGGAGAGATTACTGGATTTAAAAAGGTATCGATATTTGTACTCACTACACCTGTAATACCGCCGATGACTATTGCACATGCATATAATAATATTTGATTATTTTCTATGGTTTTCAAATTCTTCCTCGCTTATAAATTATATATTTTTAGGGAAATAAGGTGTACTCATGAGAAACGGTTTAGTGTTAACTATATTCGCAGCTGTAATATTTTATGTTTTACGAATGGTTTAATTACGGTTCGTTTATTTATACTGCAGCACCAATT
>JBQDHL010000013.1:1273-4898 GCA_052093725.1 Jeotgalicoccus sp.
TATGTTTTACGAATGGTTTAATTACGGTTCGTTTATTTATACTGCAGCACCAATTGGTATACTGCTTTTAATCAGTATCATCTCTTTTATGGATGCATTTAGTGAAGGAACGCCGCCGCAGCAGCGTAATTTATTTCTTGTTGGGGGATTTATCGCGATTATCCTGGGTGTTCTTCTTGTTGTTATTTCGCTTTGATAATTACTTATTTTTACTTACAGCGAGTAAAATCGAAATGCCTATAATGACGAAAAGAATAAAGGCAATACCGATGCCGCTTAAGATTTCAATCATAAAACCGACTCCTTAACAACATATTTTCAATATAACATAATTGTTTTTATCTTACATATAATGATAAAATTAGAGAAATGAAACTAATTAGAGAGTTGGAAAATATATGGATCCATTATTAGTTTGGCTTAATGTTACTATTTTACTTATTGTATTTATTGCATTATTTATAGGGGTTGGGATTTACTATTCAAGAAAACGCAGTGATATTATGCAGACGCAGCCGTTATTAATGATAGATGAAGTAGGCTGGATGAAGGACGACCGCGGAAAGTATATGATGTTCCGAGTGGAAAATAAAAATAATAACCCGTTTCACATTGAAAAAGTTTATATTAAAGGCTATGATTTTACGACAAAATACCACTACATAAAAGACGAAATAGAAAATGATGTAGTGATTTTGAAATTTTATATGCAGCCAGATCAGACGATGAATTTCCGCATACGCATTTTATACAGAGACTTTAATAATAAAGGTCACATCATGCAGTCTGTAAGAATGGATATGGAAGGCGGAGAATTGACATACGAAGCAGAGGGTACGAAGTTTATCCTGACGAAAAGGAAATAATGATTTACGGCCGTCCTGCGTTTAGCAGGGCGGTTTTGTAGTTCTATGAGCTTGTTTCATTGGAAATTCAGCGACTCCAAAATAAAAAACAACGCCATTTTCATGGCGTTGTCCTCAAATCTATTCTTCTGAATCCTCTTCCTCTTCTGCAGGTGCTAATTCAAGCTCGATTTCATGATCCATTGACTCAGTTTCTTCAATTGGATTTTCTCTTGCCTGAAGGTGTGTAGCGAGTTCAGGATCAAGCGGTCCGTATGCAACGACTGCTGTTGCGCTTTCGCCCGGCTCGACTAACTCAGCTGAAGCGGCTTTGCCGTCTGCAAATTCACCTTCGTCTTCAAGGTCCATCGTATAGTTTTCTGTCGGTGCTTCACCGTCTTCGCTTACTTGGCGTATTGCAAGGTCGAGACTGAATGCTTCCGATGGGCTTGATGCGCGTTCTGAAGTATTCGTATATTCGAATTCTGCAACGACTGCCTGGATTGTCGTGTCATTACCTTCAGCGTCAGTTGCCGGTACTTCAACCGGTGTAAATTTTGTGAAGCTGTAATCCCCATTGACTCCTGAATATGATAATCCATCTTCTGAAGTTTCTTCTCCTGTTGTTTCTTCAGCTGGTTTTTCTTCTTCTGTACCAGCTTCTTCGGTGCTGTCCCCATTACATGCGGCAAGTAAAAGCATACTTGCAAGTCCTCCCGCGAATAACATACGTTTTAACTGCATAATAAATCCCCCTATATTGTTTGTTTCATCTATATTGTATTACCCGCCGAGAAAAAACACAATTTTCTGGATAGTTTATATGCCGGTTACACCGTAAATAATCAGTCCGATAGTAAGGAGCAGTCCCATAATCGTATTCAGTTTACCCATCGATGCCATCGCCGGGATTAGCTGAACAGGTGTATTGCCTTTACGCATCAGCATAATTGTCTTCATCGCAAGCGGAATAGACAACAGCGGGATAAGCAGGAATAAGGAGCCCATCGGTGTGAAAAATGCGAGGTAAATTAAAAAGATATAGCTGAACAGGAGCAGTGCAGCTGATGTCATTACTGCAAACGGTTTTCCGACGAGAATGACGAAAGTTTTACGTCCGCTTTCTTTATCTTTTTTACGATCGCGTATATTATTTGCCATATTCAACAGGCCAATTGTAATTGCCGGAGGAATAGAAATTAGTAACGGGAATACGTGGAGTGTACCTGTGTGAATGAAAAATGTAATCATAATAATTACGGTACCCATAAAGAATCCGGCAAATATTTCTCCGAACGGCGTCCATGATATCGGGAAAGGACCGCCTGTGTATAAGTAGCCGACAGCCATTGATACCGCACCGATGATGAGTATCCACCATGATGAATTTACGGTAATGATAATACCGATAACAGCGGCAATGCCGTAAAATATAAGAGCGATTGTCAGAACGAGGCGCGGGCTCATGCCATTTCTAACGATAGCACCTGCGATACCGACGGATTCATGTGAATCCAGACCGCGTTTAAAATCATAGTATTCGTTAAACATATTCGTTGCCGATTGTATTAAAACTGTGGCAATCAGCATTAGGAAAAACATTCCCCAGCGGATATCCGCAAATAATAATACGCTTGCCGTCCCGACAAAAACAGGTACAAAACTCGCTGTTAATGTGTGCGGGCGCGTCAGCATCAAATATTTTTTAAATCCTGTATGTACTTGTGCTTCCTGCATGACTTTCTCCTTTAATACATGATGGCTATAATTTTATCATATTTAAGACTTGTCCATACACACAGTAGGTAAAAAATGATAAAATAAAGGTAATTATGATGAAAGTAGTGTGACTCATGAAATTACAATCGTCTCGAACGTTTATAGAGAATGTCAGTCTGGATTCCGATAGGCAATATCTTACACTGCATATCCCTATGGATGAGTATAATATTGACGAAGAAAAAATATTTACATATTTTAATGAATCAAAGGGCTCACGCTATTGGTTCAAGTCAAAAGACAGCGCATATAATGTTGTCGGTATTAATTACATCGTAAGTATGTGGCGCGACAAGTTTCAGCCGGAAACAATTGCAGACAGTAAAAAAGCGCTGTTTGCGAAAGTGCAGCAGGAAAAACTCGGAGATAATTTGAAATCTAAACTGAGCTTATTTGGCGGGACTTTATTTGATGATAAAGATACGACTGATGAGTGGAACGATTTTAAAATGATTGAGTTTCATTTACCCGAGTGGCAGTTTGATCTTAAAAATCGCGAATTATTTTTAACCCGCAGCAAAGCAGATTTGAATATGGACGGGCTGCTTGATGAAGTAGACGGGGTGCTGGCAGCGATAGAAAATACTGAACTCACAGAAAAAGAAAAGCCGGTCGTTAAAAGTAAGCGCGATATTTTCCCGAATGAATGGAAACTGCTCGTTGAAGAAGCAGTTAATAATTTAAACGATGAGTTTAAAAAAGTTGTGCTTGCCCGCCAAAAACTAATTACTTTTGAGTCGAAGGCAAAACGATTGTATTTAATCAGACGCTTAAAAGACGAAGCGGATACGTATACGATTTACTATGAAAAAGGGAAATCAACATTCGTTTCAAAAACACCTGAGAAACTATTTTCTATCGCAGGCGGACAACTGACTACGAATGCGATTGCAGGTTCTATTCAGCGTGTGGAAGACAACCAGGAAAACGATGTTCAGAAAGAATTCTTGCTGAATGACGAAAAAAATCTGTTTGAACACCGCGTCGTAAGAGAATCAATC
>JBQDHL010000013.1:4908-26550 GCA_052093725.1 Jeotgalicoccus sp.
CAGTGATATCGTGCCATTTTCAGAAGGGCTGAATTATAAAAAATATCCGCTTTTAATGGAAAACAAATATATATATCATTTATTTACACCAATTCAGGCAATGCTGAAAAAAGATTCAGATGAGTTTAAGATATTAAAACAGATTCATCCGACACCTGCAGTAGGCGGTCTTCCGAAGAATCTGGCTAAAGATTATATTAAAGAACATGAATACGGTACAAGAGGGCTGTACGCAGCACCACTGGGTATTATTCATGAGGACAAAGACTGCGAATTCGCAGTTGGACTCCGTTCTATGCTGATTTCTGCACGCAGTGCGACACTATTTGCCGGTTGCGGCATCGTTAAAGGATCGAATCCGGAGGCTGAATTTTTAGAAACGGAAGTTAAATTCACACCGATGTTGAACGTCTTGGAGGCGACTACTAATGAGTTACACGGAAGCACTAACGGCACAAACGTTTAGTATTATAGATGCACTGTACGAATACGGTATGAATGAATTGGTTATCAGCCCGGGCTCGCGTTCAACACCGCTCGCAATTGCGGCTGAACTGCACGAAGGAATTACAACTTACATTCATCCTGACGAGCGGGGTGCGGGATATTTTGCTATTGGACTGACCAAGAAAAGACGTCAGCCGGTCGGTATACTATGTACTTCAGGCACAGCGGCAGCAAACTATACGCCGGCTGTCAGTGAAGCAGGGTTAAGCCATCTGCCGTTAATCGTTCTGACGTCGGATCGACCGCATGAACTTAAAAATGTGGGTGCACCGCAGGCGATTGAACAAAACAATATGTACAGTAACTTCGTCCGCTATCAGACGGAACTGCCGATTGCTGACGACCATAACAGTGCAGAATCTTTAATTAACGATAAAGTGCTGCAGGCAAGCCAGTATTTCAGCGGTATTAATATGGGACCGGTACATTTCAATATTCCTGTCCGTGAACCGATTATGCCGAATATTGAGCGTCTTGACTTATTTAAACGTACTCAGAAAGTAATGGCTCCGTCAATTACCATACCGGGGAATATTGAAAAGTTAACTGGTACTGTTTTGGCTATTATCGGCGAAACTGCGGAAGATTTAACCCCGCTTAAGTCGATTCTTGAACAGGGGAATATTATTGCGATCTTTGACCCGCGCCAGAATTTACGTACTGAAGTGAAAGGCGGAGTCGTCAATCACGATATGATGTTTTCGAACTTCAGCGATAAGCACCGTGAGTACCTTAACAGCAATGTTGATTTTATTATCCGTATCGGCGAGCCCGTCACATCAAAACAGACAAATGCATTTTTAAAACAGACGACAGTACCGCAGTATTTAATCAGCGAGTTCCAGAGTGTTAAACCATTCCCGGTAACACCTGACGAAACATACGTTGGTACAGTTAATGAAATTCTTCCGAGACTGATTAATGATAATTTCAAGAGTGAAATTAAAGAACGTTTTGTTTCTTTATCAGAGAATATTAACAATTATATTGATAAGAATATAGAGAATTTTGACGATGAAGGCAGATATGTCTACGACATTATTCAGCAGACGAACGAGAGACGAACATTCTTTTTATCAAGTAGTATGCCGATCAGGGATTTTGAACGCTATGATACGCGTGTAACACATGATGTATTCGCAAACCGCGGAGCCAACGGTATTGATGGAGTCATCTCAAGTGCACTTGGTATCGGGACGAAGGAACAAGTAACGATGCTGATTGGTGACGTGTCAATGAACCACGACATCAACAGCCTGTTGATGGCGAAACTTGAGAATATCGACTTTACCGTCATTGTCTTTAATAACAACGGAGGCAATATTTTCAGCTATCTGCCGCAGTATGCACATAAACCGCATTTCGAAAGATTATTCGGCACACCGCTTGATTTGAATTTTGAACATGCAGCGAAACTTTATGATTATGAATATGTTCATATTGAAAATTCTGATGAATTAACGAAAGACATGCTGAATAAATCAGGCCGTCAGATGATTGAAATTAAAACAGACAGAGAACATAATCTCGAAAGTCATAATGCACTGAAAAGTCAGCTTAAAAACTTGGTGGATCATGCTGAATTTTAATTATGAGCTGATTGATAACAAACAGCCAAAAACGATTATGCTGCTGCACGGGTTTTTATCGTCTAAAGAAAGCATGCGGGGGATTGCCGAAGGATTAAGTGATTTACGCAATGTGATACTGGTTGATTTACCGGGATTCGGCGGAACGAACAGTACTTTACATGACTACTGCATGGAAGATATTGCCGGTGGACTCATAAGTATTGCTGACCGGCACGGTATCAACACTTTCGATGTGCTCGGTTATTCGATGGGCGGGCGGACTGCACTTGCACTCACTGCTCATTTTCCGGCACGGATTGAGAAATGTATTTTGGAAAGTGCGTCACCGGGAATTACTGATAACGAGAAGAAAGCTGAACGGCTCCTTATTGATCAGGAGCGCAGTGAATCAATCGTCAAAGATTATCATGAGTTTCTTAAGTTCTGGCAAAGCATGCCGTTATTTCAAACTCAGCACTATGTAGACGAATCTCTTCTTAAATCGCAGCATGAAGAGCGGCTGCAGCAGATCCCGGCTGAAGCGGCAGACAGTCTGCTAAAATACGGTACGGGTGCGCAGAGGTCATACTGGGACGATTTAAGCAGTCTTCACAACCATTTTTGTTTAATTACAGGCAGTGAGGATAAGAAGTTCATCGGAGTAGCACATTCGATGTCAGAAGTGCTTAAAAGTGCTAAACTGAATATAGTTGAAAATTGTGGACACAATATTCATCTTGAAAATTACGAAGCATACATAAACTTAGTACGGGAGTACTTAGAGGAGGATAACTCATGACAAGAGTTTGGGAAACAGTTAAAGAATATAATGAAATTAAATATGAATTTTATAACGGTATTGCGAAAGTAACAATCAACCGTCCGGAAGTGTGCAACGCATTTACACCGGATACTGTTGCAGAAATGATCGATGCATTTACGCGTGCGCGTGACGATCAGCGTGTTGGAGTAATTATTTTAACAGGTGAGGGCGACCTTGCATTCTGTTCAGGCGGAGATCAGACGAAACGCGGACACGGCGGATACGTCGGCTCGGATGAAGTACCACGTCTAAACGTACTTGATTTACAGCGTTTAATCCGTGTTATTCCTAAACCGGTTATCGCAATGGTTGCAGGTTACGCAATCGGTGGCGGACATGTTCTGCACGTCGTATGTGACTTAACAATTGCTGCAGATAATGCGAGATTTGGTCAGACTGGTCCTAAAGTTGGTTCATTTGATGCCGGATACGGTTCAGGCTACTTAGCTCGTATCGTCGGACACAAAAAAGCACGTGAAATCTGGTACCTATGCCGTCAGTATGACGCACAGGAAGCAATGGATATGGGCTTAGTTAACACAGTTGTACCTTTAGAGCGTCTTGAAGATGAAACTGTTGAATGGTGTGAAGATATTTTACAGCACTCACCAACTGCACTTCGTTTCTTAAAAGCGTCAATGAATGCTGATACTGACGGTCTTGCTGGACTGCAGCAGCTTGCTGGAGATGCAACACTTCTTTATTACACTACAGACGAAGCGAAAGAAGGCCGTGACGCGTTTAAAGAAAAACGTAAACCTAACTTCGATCAATTCCCTAAATTTCCGTAAATTTCATATTTTTAAAATACAACACCCGTCTATGATGGGTGTTTTTGAGGTGAAGTAAATGTCTTACAAATGGCTTGAAACAGCAAGTTTCACTTATCCTGACAACATTGCTGTCAAATACAATAATGAATCTCTGACGTATCAGATGCTGTATATGCATGCACATTCACTTGGGACACATATGCAGGCGCTCAAATTAAAACGCGTCGGCTTATATATCGACAACTCTATGAATTCAGTTAAGCTGATTCACGGGTTGATGATGCTCGGCGTGGAAATGGTTATGCTGAATACTCGTTTGACATCAGGTGAGCTTAGTACTCAGCTGAAAGATGTGTCGGTCACAAAGGTTATTACAACATCTCCAGTGGATATTCCCGATGTGGAAGTGATTCAGTATGATGATTTATTTAAGCTTGAGACACAGACCTTTATCATTAATAAACCTGACCCAAATGATATATTATCGATTATGTTTACGTCAGGAACGACCGGACGTGCAAAAGCAGTCCCACAGACTTATAAAAATCATGCAGCTTCTCACAGCAATTGTCAGCAGCAATTCAAATATGACAGCGACAGTACATGGCTCATGGTCAATCCAATTTTTCATATTTCAGGACTGTCGATACTATTCAGAACGGTAATGACCGGCTGTACGTTAATCGTTGAAAATAAATTTGATGAGACACGTGTCTGGAGTATTTTAAACGAAGATAAAGTCACGCATACGAGCATGGTGCCGGTAATGCTGAAGCGTTTAATGAGCTTAGATGGAACACATCATCTAAAAGGATTGCTGCTCGGCGGTGCGAGTACGACGCCATCACTCTTAAAAGAGGCAATTGAAAATAAACTGCCTGTGTATAACTCATTCGGTATGACCGAAACGTGTTCTCAAATAGTTCAAATATCTTATAAGGATGATAAGATTTTAACGGGTGCTGTAGGTAAAGTGGAGGGTTATGATATAAAAACAGATCCACAAACCGATGAGCTGTTAATTAAAGGTGACAGTGTTGTCAGGGATTATTTAAATGCAGATTTAACACTTAAAGATGGATATTTTAATACAGGAGACCTTGCAAAAATTGATGAAGAAGGCTACTTGTATATATTAGATAGACGTACTGATTTGATTATCAGCGGCGGTGAGAATATTTATCCGAAAGAAATTGAAGATGCAGTGTATCTGATCAGCGGAGTAGACCGCTGTGTCGTCATTAAAAAAGAAGACGATGAGTGGGGCAGTGTGCCCGTGCTTCTCTTAGAAGAAGAAGTGGATGAAGCATTGCTGCTCAATCATTTAAGCGAGCATCTGGCAAAGTACAAGATGCCGAAAGAAATTCATTATGTCGATAAAATTATTATGACATCAACGGGAAAAATTTCCCGCAGTCAGAACCAAAAAATGTTTCTAAACCTATAAATACAGGTATGGACTAATAAGAAATACAATTACTGAAGTTTTTTCTTTTTGTTTACAGGAACCGGGTCAAAACCGCCTTCGTGGAATGGATGGCATTTTAGAATGCGTTTCGTTGCCATAAAGCTGCCCTTTAAAGAACCATGTTCAGCAACTGCCTCAAGTGCATAATTTGAACACGTGGGATAGAACCGGCAAGTCGGCGGCGACATTGGAGAAATATGTTTCTGGTAAAAATGAACGGTGCCGATTAATACTTTTTTCATTACAGCATCACCTTTTAAAATTAATACAACTATTGTAAGCTGATATCGGAATGAGTGCAACTAGGAGGATTATACATGAAAACATTTACTGATTATGAAGGCAGACGTGTCACATTGGAAAACAGTTATGTTGAAAATACGAAACATGTCTTGATTATCCCTAAGTTTAACGGTCAGTTTTTACTTACGAACCATAAAAAACGCGGGCTCGAATTCCCAGGCGGCAAAGTGGATGAGGGTGAATCACTCGTCGAAGGTGCACAGCGTGAACTCTATGAAGAAACCGGTGGACTCGTAGGAAACCTGCATTTTGTCGGTACATATACCGTTCATGATGGGGATGAAACATTCAGAAAAGCAGCATTCTGCTGCAATATCGAACGACTGGATCAGCTGAAACACTACCATGAAACAAATGGACCGATGCTCGTCGATCACATCGATGACATTGCAGAAGAAGAAAAAAGCCTGCTGCTGAAGGATGACTGTGTGATATATTTATATAACGAAGTTAGAGAAAACGGCTGTCAGTAATAGCGGTGGAACCGGAACAGCATATGTTGTTCCGGTTTTTTATGTTTTTGGATTCGATGTACAATGTTACTTCAAGATAGTCATCCGCCAATCAAAAAATTATAATAAACGACAAAAAAAGTCCCGGGATAGCAATTATCCCGGGACTTAATCTATTTAAATATTATTAAAATCCGCCTTTTTCAGCAATTTTTGCTGATTCTTCACCGAATTTTTTGAAGTTCTCGATAAATTGATCTTTAAGCCCTTGTGCTTTTTCATTGTATGCTTCAGCTGATTCCCAAGTGTTGATTGGCGCAAGAATTTCTTCAGGTACACCAGTTACTGATTTAGGAATTGACAGACCGAACATTTCATCTTTCGTGAATTCAGCAAGTTCTAATTCACCACTGATAGCACGTCTAACCATTGAACGTGTGTGTGCAAGGTTCATACGTTTACCAACACCGTATTCGCCGCCTGTCCATCCTGTGTTTACAAGATAAACGTTAACGTCGTGCTTGTCGATTAATTCACCAAGCATGTTTGCGTATACTGTTGCATGCAGTGGTAAGAATGGTGAACCGAAACATGTAGAGAATACAGGTTGTGGTGTTGTTACACCGCGTTCAGTTCCTGCAAGTTTAGATGTAAAACCGCTCAGGAAGTGATACATTGATTGATCTTTAGTTAACTTAGCGATTGGAGGTAAGACTCCGAATGCGTCTGCAGTTAAGAAAATAATTGTTTTCGGATGTCCTGCAACTGAAGGAATGCGTGCATTGTCGATATGGTCAAGCGGATATACAGCACGAGTGTTTTCAGTAAGTGAATCATCGTCGTAATCAGCGTTGCCGTTTTCGTCAATAACAACGTTCTCGAGTACTGAACCGAATTTAATCGCTTTAAAGATTTCAGGTTCTTTTTCTGCTGACAGATTAATTGTCTTAGCATAGCAGCCGCCTTCGATGTTAAACACACCGTCGTCGTTCCAGCCGTGCTCATCGTCGCCGATAAGGTCACGTTCAGGGTCTGCAGAAAGCGTCGTTTTACCAGTTCCTGATAATCCGAAGAATAATGCAACGTCTTTGTTTTCACCGACGTTGGCACTACAGTGCATGCTGAGTACACCTTGTTCCGGAAGCAGGTAGTTCATAATAGAGAATATAGATTTCTTCATTTCTCCGCCATACTCAGTACCGCCGATAAGAATAATTTTCTTCTCTAATGATACAAGTACGAATACTTCTGATCCTGTGCCGTCAACTTCTGGATCTGCTTTAAAAGTAGGTGCCGATACAATCGTAAATTCAGGATCGATTGCAAGTGCTTCTTCTTTCGTTTCAGGGCGGATAAACATAGTTCTGGCAAACATGTTGTGCCAGCTGAACTCGTTAACAACCTGGAGTTGAAGTTGTGTATGCGGGTCTGCACCTGCATAGCCGTTAAAGACAAATAATTCTTCTTTGTCATTTAAATATGTAGTAACTTTATCGAATAAGCTGTCGAAAACTTCTTGTGAAATTGGCTGGTTAACATCGCCCCAGTCAATTTTGCTGTCTGATACGCTGTCTCTAACGATAAAACGGTCTTTCGGGCTGCGTCCAGTGTACTCGCCAGTTTGTGCGCGAAGTGCACCTGTATTTGTCAGAACTGCTTCGTCGCGTCGTATAGATGCTTCCACAAGTTCAGCATTTGATAATTGTTTGTGTGTAGAAGGTTTGTTAACCAGACCTTCGATTAAACTTTTATGATTAACCATGATTCGCCTCCAAAAGTATTTGTCATTAACGAACTATTTAGAAATTAGTATAACACATTCGATTTTATGTTTACACATATAATACGATAATGCATGCATATAATGATATGTTTTTAGCAATGATAATTCATAAGGATAGGTTATAATTATACTGGAAAACATTAAGAATATGTTTGTAAAAAAGTATATTAACTTTGAAACAGATTGAACCTGTCATAAATAACCCTTTGTTAATCTTGATTTGAATTTCACAATATTGTAAGATGAGTATAAGTTATCTCTTATCCAGAGGTGGTGGAGGGATTCAAACCCTGTGAAGCCAGAGCAACCTCCTTTTCAAGAAAGGTGCTAAAGAATGCAGAGTAATTCTGAGCGATAAGGGAAAAGGGCGAGCCTTTTTCTCTGTTTAATATGGAGAAAAAGGTTTTATTTTTTGCTTTTGAGAGATGGCTAAATCAGCTATAAGGGAGATTTTTATATATGTCAGAACGTAAATTATTTACTTCGGAATCAGTCACAGAGGGCCATCCGGATAAAATTGCAGACCAGATTTCGGATGCTATTCTCGATGCAATTCTTGAAGGAGATCCATACGCACGCGTTGCCTGCGAGACAGTAGTAAATACAGGTCTTGCAATGATCGTCGGTGAGATTAGTACAGAAACATACGTTGATATTCCGAAAACTGTCAGAGAAACAGTTAAGGAAATCGGTTATGTCGATGCGAAGTACGGTTACGATTACAAAACGATGTCTGTATTAACAGGAATCGATGAGCAGTCAGAAGATATCGCTGTTGGTGTAAACAATGCATTTGAAACGCGTGAATCACAAGGTGTTTCAACAGGTGCGGGCGATCAGGGCTTAATGTTCGGTTATGCAACAAATGAAACGCAGGAATTCATGCCGCTGCCAATTTCACTGGCTCACAAAATTTCACGACGTTTAACGGAAGTACGTAAAGACAGTACTATTTCTTACCTGCGTCCGGATGGTAAATCACAAGTTACTGTAGAGTATGATGAAGACGGTAAGCCGACGAGAGTCGATACAATTGTTATCTCAACTCAGCATCACGAAAATATTCCGGCAACACAAATTTATGATGATCTGTTAGAACATGTAATTCAAGAAGTTGTTCCTGCAGAGTTATTAGATGAAGAAACTAAATACTTCATCAACCCGACAGGCAGATTTGTTATCGGCGGCCCACAGGGTGACGCCGGACTTACAGGCCGTAAAATTATTGTCGATACGTACGGCGGATATGCGCGTCACGGCGGTGGTGCATTCAGCGGTAAAGACCCGACGAAAGTTGACCGTTCTGCAGCATACGCTGCACGATACATTGCAAAAAATATTGTTGCAAGCGGAATTGCAGAAAAATGTGAAATTCAGCTGGCATACGCAATTGGCGTATCACAGCCGGTATCTATTGCTGTCGATACTTTTAACACAGGGAAATATGATGAAGGAAAAATTACAGAAGTCATTAGAGAACTGTTTAATTTATCACCAGATGGTATTATAGATATGCTAAACTTAAGAAGACCAATTTATAAACAAACTGCGAGTTATGGACATTTTGGTCGTACGGACATCGATTTACCGTGGGAAAGACTCGATAAAGTCGATGCACTGAAAGATCTACTTAGAAATAACTAATTTAAGCAGTTCGGAAAGAGAGGAATAATATGAATACTGATATTTTTACAGATCCGATATTTATCGCGGTCGCGGCAGTACTTCTCATCATTGCAATCTGGTTTTTAGTGTATTACTTTAAACACCGCAATGAAGTGAAAACTGTGGAACAAACATATTCGAAAGAAAAAGAGTCGCTCGTTGAAAAATACGAAAGTGAACATGAAGAGGAACGTTTAGGACACAAGAAAGAAATGTCTACTTTAAACGAAAAATATCATAACGATACGACACTTCTCGATAACAAACTTTCGAGCCTGCATCAGTTTACTGTAGATAAAGGCGAGTATTTAACAGACCTTTCTTTAATACAGTTAAAAGACAAACTTGTTAAAGATGAAAAAATTCGTGAGACGGACATGATTATTCTGTCGAACATTTATTTACCATCAAGAAACTACACAAACACACGTAAAATTGATCATTTAGTATTAACACGTACTGGTATTTATCTGCTTGATTCTAAATACTGGAGCGGACATATCTTACACGGCATCAACGAAAACCAATTTGAAGAAGTACCGTATGTTGAGTCATTCTTTGACCTGCTTGATCTTGATAAGCAGAAAGAACAAACTTTAATTTTTGAAAAAGCAGATTCAGAAAATGTTTCAGTTAACCATTACAACAGTATTATCGATGAAACGAAAGTTACTGCTGAAAAACTTAAAAATAAATTTAAATTACAATATGATATCGTACCGATTATTTACTTTAATCCGAAAGATAATGGTAACTATTCAATTACCAACTATTCGGAAGATCCTTCGATCAGAGTAATCGTCGGACAGGAAGATTTAGAAGCGTTCTTCCTGAAGTATGTATTCCACGGCAGATTCCAGTACACTGTTAAAGACCTGGATGAAATTGCGAATGCATTACTCGATCAGAGTCTGTAATTTTGTAAAATGGAAAAAATCGTCCTATAATTAATTATAGGACGATTTTTTTATATTTTGGAGGGGAATGGAATGTCAGAAGAAATTATCGTAATAAACCCGGCAACACAAGAAGAGGCCGGACGCGTTAAGAAAGACAGTAAAGAAGTTATTGAAGATAAAATTAATACCGCACACGAAAAATTTCAGAGCTTTAAGAAGATGAATGCACAGGACCGTTCAGATTTACTTTTCAAATGGGCAGAGAAAATCGAAGAGAACAGACAGGAAATCGCAGAACTCGTGACACTTGAAGGCGGAAAACCGCTTGCTGAAGCACTTGGTGAAGTCGATTATGCAAACAGCTACATTAAATATTACGCTGAAGAAGCTAAACGTATATACGGCCGGACAGTGCCGGCAAACAATGATGATACGAGAATTGTTGTAACGAGACATCCGATTGGTGTCGTTGCAGCGATTACACCGTGGAACTTCCCGGTGGCGATGATGGCACGTAAAGCAGCACCGGCAGTCGCGGCAGGTAATACATTTATCGTTAAACCGGCAAGTGCGACGCCGATGTCAGCGATAAAGTTTATTGACCTCGCGTTAGCTGCAGGCTTTGATGAAGGTGTGATTCAGTACGTGAATGCTTCAGGACGTGAAGTTGGAGAAATCTTTACACAATCCGATAAAATTATGAAGCTGACATTTACCGGTTCAACGGAAGTCGGCAAACAGCTGATGAGTGATGCATCTGTGACGGTTAAAAACGTCACGATGGAACTCGGCGGACATGCGCCGTTAATCGTTCATGAGGACGCTGATATCGATAAAGCAGTCGAAGGTGCGATTGCTTCGAAATTCAGAAACTCGGGACAAACATGCGTATGTGCTAACAGGTTTTACGTACATGAAGATGTGCTTGATGAATTTACTGAGAAATTTACAGCACAGGTTAAAGAGTTAAAAGTCGGCAACGGTATGGAAGACGGCGTGAAAATCGGTCCGTTAATCGATGAAGATGGTTATGACAAAGTAATGAAACACATAGAAGACGCTGTCGAAAAAGGCGGTAAAGTGATGACCGGCGGGAACGGTGATAAATCAGGCGGCTACTTTGTGGAACCGACAGTGATTACCGGCGTGACAGACGAAATGATCTGCATGAGCGAAGAAACATTCGGTCCGCTGGCACCGATTCAAAGTTTTAACAATTTGGACGAAGCAATCAAAAAAGCAAACAGCACAGAATTTGGCCTTGCAGCATATTACTTTACTGAAAACTATGCGACGGGAATCAGATTAACAGAAGAACTGGACTTCGGTGTGCTCGGGTGGAATAATGGGGCACCAAGTGCAGCAAACATTCCGTTCGGCGGCTTAAAAGAAAGCGGCGTCGGCAGAGAAGGTGCGCCTGAAGGTCTTGAGCCGTATACAGAAACAAAAGTAACATCGATTAAAATATAGTATATATTGAAAAAAGAGCGGACCATTGGGATCTGCTCTTTTTCGGTTCATATGACAATAATCACTTTTTCCCCATTTGTTCATTCTTTCTAGCGGCTTCTTCATCTTTTTTAACGTTTGATCTTACAGCAAGTGATAAAAATGCTACAACTGCCGGCATGAACAGTGAGTTCAGTATACTCACTTCATCAAGAAATACATATTGCACGGCAATAATAATAGCGAATACTAATATGTACATATATATAAAGCGTATAATTTTATCTTTTTTCATGAGTGCTCCTTTGAAAGCGTATTCTTATATAACAGTTTCTCAATAAAATGAAATAATATCAATGTGTAATTTAAACAACAGTTTGATATCTATGATATTTTATATAGTACAACCATTTTTATTCAGAGATACAAGGAGCAGATAAAATGAATGACACAGGGCTTATTTTGGAGGGCGGCGGTATGCGCGGATTATATACAGCCGGCGTCCTTGAGTATTTTGCACAGGAAGACATACAGTTTCCTTATATTATCGGCGTATCAGCGGGGGCTTGCATGGCAGCATCTTTCCTGTCGGAGCAGCAGGGGAGAAACAGAACAGTCAGTATTGATTTCGTAAATGATAAACGGTATTTATCGTTTAGTAATTTCATACGTAAAGGTGAACTGTTCGGCATGGATTTTATTTTTGATGAAATACCAAATACTATAGTGCCGCTTGATGTAAATAAAATTATTTCAGGACCGGATGAGTTCGTGATTGTCACAACCAATTGTCAAACGGGTGAACCGATGTATTTTTATAAAAAAGATTATGATGAACAGACGCTCGGTAAGTTACTGCGTGCATCAAGTTCTATTCCATTTTTCGCAGATGCGGTAGAACATAAAGGCACTTATATGCTTGACGGCGGTATCGTTGACCCGCTGCCGATTATAAAAGCGGAAAGTGACGGTTTTTCAAAAAACGTTGTCGTGCTGACACAACCGCGGGGTTATTATAAAAAGCAGAGCAGAATGTCTACAATTATTAATTATAAAAAGTATCCGAAAGTCGATGAGCGGATTAAAATTAGATACAAACATTATAATGACAGACTCGATTATATTTTTCGGCAGGAGAAAAAAGGCAATGTTGTCGTTATTGCACCGAGTGAGGATCCAGGTGTCGGAAGAACGACACGCAACACGGAGAAACTGGAAAAGTTATATGAACTTGGCTTTAATGATGCGAAAGAGCAGTATGAAGCAGTAAAATCGTTAGTGAAAGCATAATCGTGATAAGCTTTAGCAGGTGCTGAAGCTTATTTTTTATACTATTATAAAGATATGAGTATCATTGGAGGTGTTGTGGGTGAAAGTTGAAAAACTTCATATCAATAATCATGAGGAACAGGTTAAAGATGTTGTCATGCTCGCAGCACGCATACTGCTTGAAGCAGGTGCTGAAGGAACGCGTACGGAAGACACAATGAATTACATAGCTTCACATTACGGTTTTACTCAGAATAACAGTTTCGTCACGAACACTGTGATTAACTTTATGCTGCACGATCAGTCATATCCGAGGATATACCGAATTAAAGAGAGAAACACCAACTTAATTAAAATATCAAAAGTAAACAGTGTCTCGCGTAAACTGGTGCGGGATGAACTAACGCTGGAAGAAGCGTTCAGCGTGCTTGAGAAAATTTATATCACAACGAAAGACCATCCGGTCTGGTTTAAAACGATAGCGGGTGCGCTTATTGCTCTCAGTTTCCTGTATTTACAGGATGGTTTGATAATAGATATATTCACGACACTTGTCGGCGGAGCAATTGGTATATGTATTACAGAAATTATTAAAAGACGTACGTCGACCCAGTTTATACCGGAGTTTTTCGGCGGTCTTACTATCGCACTGACCGTCGTTACGGGACATTACTATATTCCAGGCGGAGATTTATCAACGATGCTGATTTCTTCAGTTATGCCGATTGTTCCGGGAGTACTGATTACAAACGCCATCCAGGATCTATTTGGCGGTCATATGATGATGTTTACGACGAAATCATCGGAAGCACTCGTAACGTCATTTGCGATTGGTGCAGGCGTATCATCTGTACTAATATTCGTTTAAGGAGGAAAAATGATGGATTGGATATTCAACTTACTGTTTAGTTTTACTGCGTCTTACTTTTTTGCGGTTGTATTTGATGCTCCGAAGAAATTATTTTTCCCGGCGGGTATTGTCGGAGCCGTCGGCTGGATGATGGGACAGTCTTTCGGTATTGTTTTTGATCTGCCGCTCGTTATGGTAAATTTCATCGGTGCATTTACACTGGGGATAATGAGTCATATAATGGCAAGAGTGTATAAAGAGCCGTCGACGATTTTTTTAACACCGGGAATCATTCCGTTTGTTCCGGGAGGCATGGCTTACGATGCCACGAGCAGTATTATTTTATCGGATTACTTTGGTGCAGTAAATATAATTCTGGAAGTAATTATCAGTGCCGGATCAATCGCTGTAGGAATATTATTTGCAGAACAGTTTGCACTGTTATTTATAAGAAACAGACGGCTGTTTTTTATGAAAAAAGATAATTAAAGGAGTTTATTATGGAAATTAGAAATTATGAAGCAAAAGATGAAAAAGGCTGGGTCAGATGCCGCGTTTTATCATTTTTAGATACTGCATATTATGACGATGTACACAGAGAAAAAGAGAAATATGAAAACCCGAGCATCGAACTTGTTGCAATAGAAGATGACCAGGTGGTTGGTCTGATTGATATTGAATACGACACGGAAGAAAAGAAAATCTGTGCAGAAGAAGAACCAGGCGGTGTAATCTGGCATCTTGCTGTACACCCTGACTTTCAAGGACAGGGCATCGGTAAAGCACTGATGGAGCGTGCCGTTGAAGAAGCAATTAAACAAAACCTTGAGATTCTTGAAGTATGGACACGTGACGCGGGTAATTCAGCGGAATGGTTCGAAAAGAATTCATACAGAAAAGTTGATGAATATTATCATCTTTACCTATCTGATGAAGATATGGCGCACAGCGTGGAACCGGGCGACAAAGCGCTTCACCCGCTGTATATGTTCGCAGAGTACACTGGAAAAGACATCGAACAGTTTGATTCCATTGAAAGAAAATATAAGTGCATGTGCTACATCAGAAATCTGTAATTAAATGGATTGTTTAAACTTCGGGCATTGATGGTATTAATATATTGACCCAACAGGAGGTGTCCCAATGTTTACAATAGCTGAAACGCTTATTTTACTCGGTACAGATGATGAAAAAGGCACAGCTGTATCATCAGCATCGCTGAATTACGGGCTGGCCGGTTCGATACTATCCGAGCTTGCAATGACAGGACATATTGAATTGAAAGACGGCAAGGTTGTAGTTGCCGATGACACATTAACAGATGTTTCATATTTCAATACTGTACTCGATGAAATTAAAGAAGACCATAAAGAACGTACAGTTGAACATTGGATTAATCACTTTTCCGGTAATACTAAGGCAATTAATGATCCGGTATATTTATCACTTGTTGATAAAGGGATTTTAAAAGAAGAAGATAAGACATACTTTTTCTTTTTTAATACTAATGTATATCCGACAGTTGATGCACGTCCGGAACAGGAAATTAGGAAACATGTTAACGATGTTGTATTTAATAATGCTGAAGCGAACGCTGAAATTGCGATGCTGCTGAGCTTAATTAAAACATGTGATTTAACTGAGGAAGTATTCGGAAAAGAACGAAAAAAATCAGCAGAGAAAAAGCTGATTGAGTTAATCGAGGACAATGAATACGGTAAAGCCGTCAGTCAGACGGTTAAAGATATGGAAACTGCGATTTTAATGGCGACAACAACAGTATTAACGACAACAGTGATTATGAATAATAATTAAATCAGAGTAATCCGGCGCAATTTATATTGCTCCGGTTTTTTTAGTACTGCTGAAGGTTGAATCAGATCAACATTAATTAACCTTTACAATATCTTAAACAAATATAAACATTCGTTCTGTAAGATTTGATTAGCATCAAGAGAGTTAGTCAAACTAAATGGAGGGTTTTATTTATGAAAGACGAGTTATTCAACAAGAGGCCATTGGTAACAAAACTATCAGCGGGGTTATTGGCAGCAGCACTTGGAGTGACTGCAGTGTTCAGTCCGGTTGCTGAAGGCGCAGGCACTACTGCACCGGCAGAAGAAGCATTCTCACCGGAACTGTCAAATGACAAGCCGGCTGTAGCAGATGTGCCGGTAAATAATACGCCGAACCGTATTATCACAACAATTAATGGTGATACAAAGTCGGAGATGGCATTTAACTGGTATACAACAGATTTATTTGAAGATGCTAAAGTATGGGTTTCCAAATCAGGGAACTTTGATGATACTTTAGAGTTTGATGCAGAAGCATCGGAAGTGACTTCAAGTTACGGTGAACGTGACGAAAACGGTAATTACATATTTGGTGAAGTGAAAGAAGATAAAGAAGGCGAGCCGGTTGAAGATGATAACGGCGAACCTGTAATTAATGGATATTATACAGATCAACAGGCACACGGTGCTGAGTGGATGTCTGGAGACTATGGACATATTGAACTCACTGATGTGACTGAGTATTCATATAAAGCACAAGCGGCTGACCTTGAACCTAACTCGACTTATTCTTATAAAGTCGGCAGTGAATCAGGTGAAGTAAGCGAAATTGGAACATTCAAAACATCAGGTGAAGCAGGGGACCCATTTAAGTTTGTTCACTACACTGATACACAGAATGCTTTCTGGAATGAAAACGTCCGTAACGAAGCAGCATTTGGTGCAAACACTTTAATGAATGCACTTGAAACAGCTGGAGACGCTGATTTCGTTCTGCACACAGGTGACGTAGTTGAAACAGCTGAAGTGGAAGATGAATGGCTGGACTTATTCAGTCGGTCACAGCCATACTTCATGCAGTCTGCAATGGCAGTGGCGTCAGGAAACCATGACGAATATGCTTTAAACTACGGTGACGACCCGCTGACTGAAAAATTCAATGAGCATGTTAATGTGCCTGCAGAAAACGATGAAATTGACGGCGGTTCATACTATTCATTCGATTATAACGGTGTGCATTTCGTCACATTAAATACGAACGATAATAAGGAATCTGACGATAACCCTGAAGGTAAGGCAATCGGCGAAGAGCAGATGCAGTGGATTAGTGAAGATGTTGAAGCAGCGCGTGAAAATGGAGCAGAATGGATAGTGTTAAACTATCACAAACCGCTGTACTCCAAATCATATCACTCACTGCAGGATGAAGATGTGCAGAAAGTAAGAGAAGAATTAACTGCATTAATCGATGAGCTGGATATTGATCTTGCACTGCAGGGGCACGATCATGTTATTTCAAGAACTCACTCATTAACACACGTACCGACAGAGGAAAACTTCTCTAACGCTGAAGTTGAAGATGTAGAGACATTTGTTGGTGAAGACGGTGTCGAGTATATGGAAGACCCGGACGGTACAGTATATGTACTGCCGAACACAGGCGGGACGAAAGAGTATGATGATGTGTACTCTAAAGGACTGGACCACCTGCACGAAGTGAGACCGGACCTTGACTGGATGACTCAGGAAAATATGGATCACTACAACAGCTTATTCGGCTTCGGCGGGCAGCCGCAGGAAACGGATGCATTCGATGACTCACATTCAAATAACCGTGATTCATCAACTCAGAACTTTGCAATTTATGAAGTAGAAGGCGGAGAAATGATTGTAAGCATGTATCAGCTGGGTGGAGACTTCATGCTTGGTGAAGAAAGAACTGTAGAACTTGTAGACCAGTTCGGTATTCAAAAAGATGATGAGTAATATATAGTATTCTGAAAAGGACGAGACAGAAGTCTCGTCCTTTTACTGTTTTCAATGAACACGGACTGCTGTATTATTAAAAGATATTAATAATAAAAATACGGAAGGTGTTTATGATATGGAGTACGGTTTTTTATCGCTTTTACCTCCGCTTTTGGCAATTATTATTGCCATTATTACTAAGCAGACCGTTGTCGCCCTGTTTTTAGGCGTCTGGTTCGGTGCAACAGTAATGAACGAGTGGAATCCTGTTTCAGGTTTTACATATACAGTTAATGAAATTATGGTGCCGTCAATTGCGGACCCGTGGAATGCTTCACTGATACTGCTGGTCGTCTTTACAGGAGGATTTATTAACGTGCTCCGAACGACCGGAGCGGGCCAGGCATTTGGAGAATTTGCCACAAGGAAAGTGAATACCCGCCAGAAAGGACAGAACTTTGTCTGGGGCAGCGCATTTTTATTCTCCTATACAGAACCGGTATTAATACTTGGAACTGTGACGAGGCCCATTACGGATAAATTAAAAATATCACGTGTGAAACTCGCTTACATTGTCGATTCGATGGGCAGCCCGGTGGCATCCATGTCACCTATCAGTGTGTATGCACCATTTATTACAGGACTGATTGCGACACAGCTGGCAGCGCTCAGTGTATCAGAAAATCCGTGGGCGCTGTTTATTCAGATGATACCATTCCACTTATACGGTATTTTCGCGATTGTCGGCGTACTTCTTGTGATTAATATGAAGATTGATATCGGACCGATGTATAAAGCAGAACAGCGTGCGATTAATACTGGTAAATTATACGGAGAGCACGATAAATTAATGATTAACGATACTGGCGATGGAGAATCTGTTGAAGCGGACATCTTCAGTTTTCTGATTCCTTTGGCACTGCTGTTCGCAGGAATATTCGGCGTGATATTCTGGACTGGGGATATTAGTGCAAATGGACTTACAGGTGCATTTTTAAATGCAGATATTATCTTTGCAATTACAACTGGATTTTTCCTTGGCTCAGCAGGCGGAATACTTTATGCAAAACTGCGTTACCGTCAGCCGCTTGAAGAGCTGCTGAACGGCTATGTCGACGGTGTTATGCAGGTAATGATTGTGCCGGTTATTCTGGTTATGGCATGGTCAATAGGAACAGTTGCTACAGAAATGGGACTTGGGGATGTTATTTCACATTACGTGGGAAGTTACTTGCCGGCATTCCTTGTACCGGTCATTATTTTTATTTTAGGCGGACTGATTGCATTTGCTTCCGGAAGCTCTTGGGGTGTATTCTCTATTATGATACCAATCGCAATTCCTATGGGTATTGCACTTGATATTGAACTGCCGCTTGTAATAGGTGCGGCAATAAGCGGCGGCGTATTCGGTGACCACTGTTCACCGATATCCGATACAAGTATTATGTCATCCACAGGATCTGCGGCAGACCATATGGAACATATACGTACGCAGCTGCCATATTCGATTATTATTGCACTGTCAGCATGTTCAGGATTCCTGATGAACGGGATTACTCAAAATTCAATTGCGGGAATCATTACGACAGCAGCTGTACTTGTTGCTATTCTGCTGTTTGTAAATAACAGAATGAAACGCAGAAACTTAGGCACGGCCGAATAAAATAAAAAGCACTGAAATCATCAACAGATGATTTCAGTGCTTTTTTCTGTACCATTTCGGCACTGTCAGATTAAAATCATCATACCAGCTGAGAATTTCAGCATATGAACGTCTCATCGTTTCGATTTCTTTATCGCCAAAACGTATTGCCCATGGCAGAGAAGACAGCATATTGGACGCGATATACAGTTGAAGAAGCTCCCAGAACTCATCAGGAACATTGCTATCAAAATAACCGTCAACACGGCCGCTGGCAAATGCAGGGCTTTTAGATGCACACCATGTAATTCTGTTGAATTCTTCATACGCCTCTCCGGTATCGTGACGGTCGAAGTCTATAATATGGAGTTTGTGATTCGAATCAATCAGCATATTACCGATATGGAAATCACCGTGATGCTGAACATCTTCACGATTATCAATCAGATGCCGGTACTTCCCAATAACATTAAACAGCAAATCGCCGTTATCATATTTCAATTCACAATTTTTATACATCGTGATCTTCCGGTCGATTTTCCGGTTATATCTCGTACTCCATGATTCAGAGCTCACTGATACCGGCGTGAAATTATGAATCTCAGTTAAAAATCTACCTGCAGTTACACCAAAATTATACTGCTCAAGAAAAGTGTAATCAGTCAGAACATCTTCAGCATCATTACCATCCAGCCAGTTTAAAAGCAGAAAGTAATGAGTGCCGGCCAAACATTCACCATGTGCAATCAGGCTGTGTGTCGGGATATTGTTTTCTGCTGACTGCCGAAGCAAAGCGGCATGCTGAAGATACATCTCTTTGCTTTTAATGTCTCCAATCCTGAGCAGATATTTACGCTCTTCAGTTTCAACGATAAACTTCCGGTCATCAGACCAGCCTTTATTGAAAGGACTAATCGACTGAATATCTTTAAGCGGCAGTTCCAGTTTCAGAGAATCAATCATCTTTATATTCCGTTTCATACAGGGACTTAGTTTGTACAACTTCTGACCAGTCGAGAACTGTACCGATGAAATCAACAATATTCAAGTCATTCATTTCATAAGTTTTTCCGTCATTGGCAGTGCCGCATAAATCTTCAATGACAGTAACTTCGTAACCTCTGTCTGCAGCTGCTATCGAAGTAAACAGAATACAGAACTCCATGTTGAATCCGGCTATAAACAATTCTTTAATTCCATGCCCCTGTAAATACTCATGCAAATCAGTGTCTTTAAAAGAAATTGGATACTTTTTCTGAATAAGAATATCTGCGCTGTCGGTCAACAGCTCCGGAATATTAGCACCGTCCGTACCAAATTCAATGGGGCTGCCTTCCATTTCATCGATGTGCTGAATGGCGACGACTTTGTCATTGTTTCTTAAAAACCGGTGCGCGACTATAGAGATGCGTTCGGGCAGGTCTTCATAACCTTTTAGAAAACCCTGCTGCACGTCAATAATAAGGAGTGCTTTTGACATTATTATCATCCCTTCAGGTTAATAACTTATCTTAAGTATAATATACTTGGAACAGTATCAATAATGATATACAGAATCGAGTGGTATAAATGAAGTTTATCGGAATAGATCTTGCATGGACATATAAAAACGAAAGCGGCATTTGTGTAATAGATGAAAGCGGGGATGTCCTCGTGCTCGAGTCAGCTGTATTCAGTGATGAGAACCTCGTCAATATTATTAAAACATACAGCGGTGAAAAGCTGCATATCGCAATCGATGCGCCGCTGGTAGTCAATAATGAAACGGGTTCTCGCCAAGCGGAACGAGATTTGCAGAGTGGAAGAATACATGGACATCGTCTGTTTGCATTCAATTCCAACAGAACCTTTATGAAGAAAGCATATAAAGGAATCCGCGGAGAAATGCTGAGCAATTTAATCATCGAGCATCTGCCGAATATCAGTATCGGAATGAATGAACAGGACTCAAGTATCGTTGAAACCTTCCCGACAGGTATAGTGAGCGGACTGTTCCCTGATGTATTTCCGGTTAAATATAAGCGAAAAAAAGGAATGACGTTCGAAGAAACAGTCGGGCAGATGAAACTGATGACAGAACGCATCGGATTATTTGAACAGCAGAATATTATCTCGGGATTCAGTGACAAACTGATTGTCGATGAAACGACGATTACCCGTATACATCATAAACATCTCGAAGATAAATTGGATGCAGTATTGTGTGCACTGGGACTGTATTTAATACATGAAAAACTGGCTGAACCGAGAAAATTCGGCACAGATGAAGAGGGTTTTATACTGATACCAGAAATGCTGAATTAAATGAAGAAACAGCAAAGGACTGAAAGTTATGAATGAATCATCATGGCAAGTACTGAACAATAAAGAAAACTTAACTTCTGCAAGTAAGCTTTCCATGGCGCTGGATGAAGCGGATGCTGT
>JBQDHL010000014.1:0-26042 GCA_052093725.1 Jeotgalicoccus sp.
GGGAGTGATGACCAAAAGGTTGTTCTTGGATTGATTTCATCTAAAGTTCCGGAGCTTGAAAATAAAGAAGATATTATAGCGCGCATTGAAGAAGCGGCGAAGTATATCGATAAAGACAGACTGTGTCTGAGTCCGCAGTGCGGATTTGCTTCCACTGAAGAAGGGAACAATCTGACTGAAGCGGAGCAGTGGGCGAAACTTCAGCTGGTGAAAGAAATCTCCGAAGAAGTTTGGGGAGCATAAAATAGAACAGACGCTGTACGGGATTTGAGTCCTGTACAGCGTCTTTTTGTGTTTGGATTATTTTTTCAGGAAATCGACTTCAATTTCATTTTTACGAACTTCACGTTTGAATAAGTACTCGCCGTTTCTGACTGACGCGAGAACTTCAGCACGTTCACGGACAGCTTCGTATGCGTCGTGTGCATCCAGCACGATAAAGTTTGCTGAATTCCCTTCTTTAATGCCGTAATCTTCGATGTTCAATACATTCGCACCGTTCACCGTAATCAGATCGAGTGCTTTGTTGATTTCATCGATATGCGTGTAATGCGCAAGGTGAATGCCGTTATCCAGAATGTTCATCATATTGCCGTTGCCGAGCGGATACCAGTAATCCGCAATTGAATCCTGTGCGAATGCTACGTTGTTCCCGTTCTCAAGCAGTTCTTTTACGCGGGTCAGACCGCGTCTTTTCGGATAAACATCTCCGCGACCTTGCAAGTGCGCATTTTCTGTCGGGCATGAAATAAAGTTGATTTTAGACTCTTTGAATAAGCCCATCATTTTGTTCGCATAGCTTGCTTCAACGGCACCGAAACTGGTGGTGTGACTTGCTGTTGTTTTCGTACCGTAGTCTTTTTCCATCACGAGCGCGTTCAATACTTCTAAGAAGCGGCTGTTCGGGTCGTCATTTTCGTCACAGTGAATATCAATCATGACGTCGAATTCTAACGCGAGGTCGACAATCTGTTTGAGCGATTCGACACCGTGCTCGTAAGAAATTTCGAAATGTGGAATTCCACCGACAACATCAGCACCCATTTCCAGCGCTTTTCTGACTAAATCTGCTGCACCTTTATATCTGAAAAAACCCTCCTGGGGGAATGCAACCAGCTGTAATGTCACGATATCTTTTAACTCTTCACGTAATTTTAGCAGTGCCCTCATTCCCGTTAAGTTGGGATCAGTCACATCAACATGCGTACGAATATACTGTACACCGTGACTGACCTCTTTTTGAATGCCTTTTAAGGCGCTCTCGCGGACTTTATCTTCTGTTAAATCTTTTTTGTTATCGCTCCAGCGCTGAATACCTTCAAATAATGTGCCGGAAACGTTGGCGTTACCTTCACCGAGGCCTGAGAAAATATAATCCAGGTGCAGATGAGGATCGACGTAAGGCGGAAGAACCAGCTTGCCCCCGAGGTCAATGACTTCATCGGCATCGCCGAGATTGATGCCGACAGCTTTAAACTTATTATCTTCAACTAAAATTTCAGTTGAATCCGAATTACCATAAATCGTTGCGTTGATAAATTTCTTCATGTATAAAACTCCTCGCCAAAATAATGATGTGATACAACCCTGATTATAGCGGAAATGGCAGGTATTAGATGGTTTGACGGTGTTTGTGATAGGGCGGCGTCTCATAAAGGGTGTGTAAATGAGCAGGATGATATAAAAAAAGCAGATCTTGCTCATTAAAAATCTCAAATGCGTGATAAGTCCAGAAGAAGTCAGTGACTTATCACCAAAAGTGGCATAAATGATCATAAATCTAGAAAAAGTCAGTGACTTATCACCAAATCACATCATTTCGGCCACAACTCATGATAAAAGCAGTGACTTATTACCAAAAGTGGCATAAATGGTGATAAGTCCAGAAGAAGTCACCGACTTATCACCAAATCACATCAATTCGGCCACAACTCATGATAAAAGCAGTGACTTATCACCAAAAGCGACATAAATGGTGATAAGTCCAGAAGAAGATACCGACTTATCACCGAAAAAGTGCTAAGCCAGTAAGGCTCTTAGCTATCGAAACTTTGTGTATTTTAGAGATCGCACTTTAGGCGTTCAGACTAATTATTCATCAACCTTATTTGAAGTAGATACAACAAAAAACGGAATCCTTTTTTTGAGGATTCCGTTCTACTAGAATACATTGCCTGTTTCAGGAGAATCTAAACATTTTAGACACAAATTTTTTATACAATTTTTCGTGCGCTTCTTAAGATAAAGAACAATACAAGGGAGAGGACACCACTTGCCGCACTGATCCAGTATATCGAACTGTAGTCTGCGTATTGTGCAACGAGTCCGAATGTAATGGCACCAAGCCCGACACCTAAATCGAATGCAGAAAAGAATGTTGCGTTTGCCATACCGCGTTTACGGGGCGGTGTGGTATTTATCGCAGATGCCTGCAGTGCGGGTTGGACTGTACCAAAGCCAAGGCCATACAAAATTGCTCCGGCGAACAGATATATCGGACTGTCTAAAATCGCAAGCAGTATAAGTCCTGCAATAATTAAGAGAATACCCGGTATAAAAACGATTGCGAGTCCGCGGCGGTCGTAGATGCGCCCGGCGAAGAAGCGCGTCGTAACGAGTGCGAGTGCGTAAAGAACAAAATAAATTTGAATATAGTGAGGCGCAAAGCCTTCTGAGAATGTGTATGCCGGCAGGAACGTTGCAATGCCGCCGAATGTAAATGTAATAAAAAACAGTAATGCAGAAGCGGGAAGCGCTCTTTTTTCAACGAAATTAAAGCGCGTCCTGGTATCTGCGTCTTCTTGTATTTCGACATCTGTCAGCGGTTCCGGTTTCACGTAACGCACGTTCAGTGCAAGTACCAATGCAATCATTGTGAGGGATCCGCAAATAATAAACAGCGTAGAGAACTCGATATGGTTCACTAAAAACAGGCCGAGTGCCGGACCGATAGCAAGTGCGAGGTTACCGCTCAGTCCAAAAAATCCGAGGCCTTCTCCCCGCCGGTCTTTCGGAACTAAATCGGAAGCGATGGTGCCGGATGCTGTATTCGACAGCCCCCAGCCAACTCCCTGCACAATACGCACAACGACAAGAATTAATATCGTTGTACTGATAGCGAGCGAATATAAGGAGATAACGAGAATAACCAATCCGGCTATAAACACTGGTGCACGGCCCGTCGTATCGAGCATCTTACCCCCAAACGGGCGGATTAACAGGGCGGAGAAAGTGAAAATCCCTACGATAATGCCGACCCAAGTCTCATTTGATCCGATTTCCTGTACGTAAAGCGGGAGCGTCGGCAGCGTCATTTGAAACGATGTAAAAATAAAAAAGTTCGCGATGACGATAATGATAAAATCTTTCGTCCATATTCTGGACTTTCGGCTGGACATAGATCACCCTTCTTATGTAAGTTCGATATTTGTCTTCATTTAATGTTAAGTCTACATGAGAGCTGGCGGTTTTTCATCATACCTGATACCTATTGTGTTATTTAAATTGATTTGTATATGATATTATTAAAGAAATTACATGCAGGGAGAAGACCAGTGAATTTATTAATGATAGACAATTACGATTCATTTACATATAATCTCGTTCATTACATCGAGAGCAATCCCTATAATGTTGGAATTAAAGTGGTCACACCTGATCAGCTGAAAGATAAACTGATTGTGGAATTCAACATTATCGGCATTATTATATCTCCGGGACCGTCGCATCCTAAAGACCGTCCGGAAGTGCTGGAGTTTATAGGAAGACATTATAAGAAACATCCGGTATTAGGAATCTGTCTCGGCCACCAGATGCTGTGGCATATGTTCGGCGGAGAAGTCTCACGCGGCGAGCGTCCGGTACATGGACATGCCTACGATGTGCACCATGACGGCAAAGCACTCTATAAAGATATTGAGTCACCTGTTGCTGGCTGCCGTTACCATTCATTAACATGCAGCGGTGAGCTCGCAGAATTTAATATTACCGGCCGCACCGCGGACGGTATCAACATGGCAATCCGGCATAAAGACTATCCTGTATTTGGCGTCCAGTATCACCCGGAAGCTATATTATCGGAACACGGCAGAGCGCAGCTTAATAACTTTATACGAATTGCAGTGGAGGAAAGTCATGAGAGCACATACAAAGTTTAAGAAAAATGGTAAGGTCGAAGACTTGTACTTTACAAATCCAGTGGAAATTATTACGAAGGATACGCCGTTTAACACGGCTTTAAATAAAGCTGAACAATATCAAAAAGATGGGCTTTACGCGGTAATCGGCGTGACGTATGAAAAAGATGATTACATTATCGGTATTTACGAAAACTCGGTATCCTATACAGAGTTTTTAGGCGGAAAACATCCTGAAATATACCAAATGAGCGCACCTGAACTCAGCGAAACGCGCGAAGAGATTGAAAACAACATAGAACAGGTCAGAAATTATATACTGGACGGGCATACGTATCAGGTGAATTACACGACACGTCTCTACGGTGATTTCGCCGGCGACAGCCACCAGCTGTTTTTAAAATTAAGCGCACAGAACAATGGCGACTACGCGGTGTATATCGATTATGATGATAAGCAGATTGTCAGTCTGTCGCCGGAACTGTTCTTTGCAATGGATGCGGACCGTAAAATCTCGACGAAGCCGATGAAAGGCACAGCACCGAGATTTGAAAATCAGGAGGAAGATAAAAGGAGCTATGAGTTTTTAAGAAACTCTAAAAAAGATCAGGCGGAAAACGTCATGATTGTCGACCTTCTAAGAAATGACATCTCGAAAATTGCGAAGCCTGATTCAGTGACAGCAGCAGAATTATTTACGATTGAAAAGTATCAGACAGTCTATCAGATGATCTCAACAGTGGAAGCGGATGTCAAAGATGATGTAACATTAAGTGATACATTTGATGCACTGTTTCCATGCGGGTCGATTACCGGCGCACCAAAACAGATGACGATGCGCCTGATTGAAAAACTGGAGAAGACACCGCGCGGATTTTACTGCGGTGCGCTCGGGATTTTATATCCTGATGCGTCGTCCGTGTTCAATGTGCCGATCCGCACGCTGACAATTACGGGTGACCGTTATATTTACAGTGCGGGCGGAGGAATTACATACGACTCTATCCCTTCTTCCGAGTTCGAGGAAATACTGCACAAAACTTCTTTCTTAAAACAGGGGCAGTATGAATTAATCGAAACGATGCGTCTTGAAGACGGTACGGTGAAACGTTTCAGCTATCACGAAAACCGTCTTAATAAGAGTGCAGCACATTTTAATTTTATCAAGCCGGACTTTAAAGAAGCAGTTGCTTCTTATATAGAAGGAAACAATCTCACGTCAGGAGTATATAAACTCCGTGCGACGCTGTCACGTGAAGGAAAGCTGAACATCTCGCACGCGGTACTTCCTGAGAAAAATCAGCCGGTGACAGCCGTGCTTGCGGAGGCGCCGATACTGGGCGCACAGGACTTTATCGTACATAAAACTACAGTCAGACATCAGTACGGCGGGAAAAGAAATGATTCTGACGTCGTTTTATATTATAATGATAACTTAGATATTACTGAGTTTAATATCGGCAGTATCGTCATTAAAGAAGCAGGGAAGTTTTACACGCCGCCGTTGTCTTCAGGTATCCTCAGTGGTGTCATGAGACAGGCTTTAATTGACGATGAAATAATTACTGAACAGAATATAACGTTGAATGATTTGCGTCACAAATACAAAAATGGTCAAATTGACTTATTCATGATAAACAGTGCGCGGGAATGGGTGGCTATCACTCCCGGGGAATGAGGTAGCTTATGTTTATATTAATTTTAATATTACTTATTGTTGCAATTGTTGTGCTGACGCATTTTGTCGTCATGTACCTTTTGAAAAATGACATTAAAATCGTCGGAATCACTATCGGTTTCGTCGGCGTCATTATTGCAATTATTGTTTTTGGCATCGCCATGGGCAGTTTTACAGAATACGTTGCCGGCGAATTGGAATTCTTTTACCGATAAGAGGAGTGGACTCATGATTTTTGCTAATGGAGATAAAATAATTACGTATCAGGAAGATGCGTCTGTAATTAAAAATATTAAAGCGCAGTTTGATAAAGAGAATATGAACTTCGATAATCCTTATATCGGGGACGTCGTATTTACGAAAAATACAATCAGCTTTTACTATGACCCAGTCGAAGTAATGGAGAACGAAAATACGATTGAGCCGGCTACTTATATCATTTCTATAGTAGAACCTGTGCTCGACAGTGCAGGCGGGGGGAAATAATATGAGCTTAATTATACAGGAAGGCGGACTGCTGACGATTTTGCAGACCGTCGCTAAACAGACAAACAACAAGCAGAAAAATAATGAATACAACGGTGCGGTCGACAGTCTGTCACCGATGCTTGCTAATAAATTAGTCGGTAACGATATTAATGAACCGACACTTGAAATGTCAGGACAGCCTGCAGTGATTCAGTTTACTGAACCGACAATTATCGCGTATTCAGGCGGGGATTTTAACGGCAGAGTCAGCGAAGAGAACATTCATCCGAACCGTATTTATCACGTGGACCGCGGAGATGTTTTATCGTTTCAGGGCTCGACGCGCGGCAGCAGACTGTATCTGGCAATTGCCGGCGGTATTGCTGTTGATAAATCGAATGTACTGAAGTCAGGTGACGAAGTCGCTATGCGCCGTAACTATACGGCACTGCACGATGAAATCTTCCATATGATGAGCAACAAGCGTAAAGTCAGCTGGGGCATCGGGATTTATTCGCTTGTCGAAATTTACTTGTCGGATATTTACCATATCGTGAAGCGTCCGGACGTACCTGCAGAAGTTTACGACAGACTTGAAGAGCGTGAATACACAGTGACACAAGAAGAAAACCGGATTCAGCTGTTAGTCGAAGGACAGGAAATTGACTTTGCCGGAACGGATTGTGTTAATCCTGGAGTACTCGGCGGTGTGTATCTTGATAATAATCTGCCTGCGATTGCATTGAACGATTTTGATGCAGAGACAGAACTGACTCATATCGGCACAATTCCAAGTTATCATATGCACAAACTCGGCCAGAAGCGCCGCGGTTCGAAAATTAAATTTAAAGCAGTCGACAGTGATGATGCACATGCAGAAACATACGGTCACCATTTATGGGTGAACAGTTTATTCAAAGCAATCGACTATAAAATATCAAAAGAACTCGTTAAAGAAAAAATGTAAATAGCGCACTTTTATTACAGCTCTCCTGTTACAGCAGACACTTATCGGTGTAAACTGCCAAGCAGGAGATTTTTCGTGGAAATATTAATACTAAATACAACAAACATTCATAAAAATAATGTATAATATAGCAGATAAATTATATAACAACGACATACATAAATGTAGGAATGATATTTTATGGAAGCCATCTTAAAACAATATTTTGGGTATGAAACATTCAGGTACGGACAGCAGGAAATTATCGAAAACATTTTAGCCGGAGACAATGCGCTCGGCATTTTACCGACAGGTTCGGGGAAATCGCTGTGCTATCAAATACCGGGTTTAATGTTCGACGGTACGACTCTTGTTATTTCACCATTGATTTCTTTAATGCAGGATCAGGTGGATTCGCTGAAGCGCCGCGGTATTAGCGCGGAGTGTATTAACTCGACGATGTCCAAACGCGATTTGAACGATGTTATGGGGCGACTGGTACGCGGGGAACTGCAGTTTTTATACGTGGCACCGGAACGTTTTAATAACGAAGGATTTAAAACAGCTGTCCGCCATGCAAATATACCTTTTGTCGCATTTGATGAGGCACACTGTATTTCTAAATGGGGACATGACTTCAGACCGAGCTACCAGAGTATTATTCCGGAACTTAAAGGACTGCTTCCGGATGTGCAGATTATCGCAGTAACGGCGACGGCAACTGAAGAAGTTGAAGAGAACATTCAGGAACTGCTCAACATTAAAAACAGTGCAGTATTTAAGACGAGCGTCAAACGGGAGAACTTAAAACTGTTTGTGAACGGCACATATCAGCGTGAGCAGTTTATTCTGTCGTACATTAAAGAACGCATTGGCAAGTCCGGAATTATATATGCTTCGACACGTGCAGAAGTCGAGAAACTGTCGACATTTTTAACGGACAACGCAGTTGAAAACGTGATTTACCACGGCGGTCTCGGCAAAAAAGAAAGAAATGAAAACCAGCAGAAATTCATTATCGATGAAGTGAAAATTGTTATCGCGACGAACGCTTTCGGTATGGGGATTGATAAGCCGGATATCCGCTACATTATTCACTTTAACCTGCCCGGCGATTTAGAGAGCTACTATCAGGAAATCGGGCGTGCAGGACGCGACGGCAGCTTGAGCGATTGTATTTTATTATCCACACAGCGTGATATAAATCTACAGCAGTTCTTTATCGACCGTGCAAATGCATCGGATCAGTATAAAGACCATATGCGTGAAAAACTCGATCTGATGCTGCAGTATAATAAAACGAGCAAATGCCTGAGCAGTTTTATCGTGAAATACTTTGACCCTAATGAATACGTTGAAGCATGCGGCCAGTGTTCGAGCTGCCAGTCGACCGAACGCACTGAGCCAATGACATCGGAAGCACGGCTAATTCTGGAACTGGTTCAGGAAACAGACGGTCAACTTTCTAAGGAACTCGTAATTCAGGTGCTGCGCGGAGAAAGTGCGGATAACATTATGGCACGCGGGTTAGACTCTCAGGAACGTTTCGGCGTGCTGGACTCATACCGCACGAGCGAGGTGAACCATCTTGTCGAGGAACTTGTGATGCGCGGTTATGTACATTATTCGTCGCACAAAATGTATCTCGTCGAGAAGAGTTTTGACATATTGAAACGCAAAGTCAAACTCTACACAGTACCGTACCGTAAACATTACAACGAAAGAGTCAACGTTTCGACGGACTCATCACCAAACGAAGTTTTATATGATAAACTTCTGAACACACGTAAAGACCTGGCGGATAAATATAAATTAGATGAAGATGCGATATTTACCGACCTTATTCTAAAAGAATTCGCTAAGAAAATGCCGAAGTCGAAACAGGACATGATGCATATTCAAGGCGTCGGCAACTACAAACTGAAACACTACTGCCCGTTCTTCCTGGAAGAAATCCAGCAGCACGGCGGAAAAGGCATATAAATATTTAAAAAATACCGGCCGGGACTCTGGAAGTCTCGGTATTTTTATTTGGGAACGGGTGGGGGAACTTCAGTTATCGTCACAATGAACGGGTTTCATAGTAACTTAGGAGCGTCATCGTCACAATGAATGGGCTTCATAGTGACTTAGGAGCTTTATCGTCACAATGAACGGGTTTCATAGTAACTTAGGAACGTCATCGTCACAATGAGCGGGCTTCATAGTAACTTAGGCTTCTATCTCACCAATGAGCTCGTTTCATTTCAGAGGTAACTGTCTATCTCACCAATGAGCTCGTTTCATATCAGAGGTAACTGTTTATCTCACCAATGAACGGCTGTCATATCAGAGATAACCCAAAAATCCGCAATCACAAAAAATCCCCGACTCTCATTGAGCCGGGGACCATACTAATTCAAATCTATCTTTTTTTCTTGCCGGTGACTTTAAGTTTCTTCGGACGGTTCTTCATGTACATATAGTAGCTTGCTGCGAAGATTATAATATAGCCGAGAATCGACAGCATATCCGGTACTTCATTAAAGACGATAATACTGAACAGTGCTGTAAACAGTATTGTCGAATAGAAGAAAATTGATATTTCTTTCGCGGGTGCATAGCTGTATGCGATTGTCAGTCCGAACTGGCCGATAGCGGCGAATACGCCTGAGAGTATCAGCATCCAGAACTGGTTTGCTGTCATCGGTTCGAATTGATAGATAAAGAACGGCAGCAGTGCAACGGTCGAGAAGAAGGAAAAGTAAAACACTACTGTATAAAACTTTTCGCGGGTTCCGAGTATGCGGAGTACCGTATAGGCACCGGCTGCGAATATTGCACCGAGTACACCGATGAGCGCAAAGTATGTATCACTCGAAAATGATGGTTTAATAATAAATATTGCACCAGCAAGCGCGACGATAATTGAGATTATTTGGAATCTCCGGATGTATTCTTTTAAAAATACAGCGCAAAGTATTATAGTAAAGAACGGACTTAGTTTATTCAGAATGTCAGCATCGCTCAGCACCATCCGGTCGATGGTAAAGAAGTTCAGGAGCACACCGATTAGTCCAAGTCCGGAACGGAGCAGCAGCCACCCCTGATTTTCACGTTTTCCAAACAGGCTCTCTCTATAGTAGAGCACGAGGGCAAGTGAAATCAGCATCGAGATGAAATTTCTGAAGAAAGTTTTTTGTACGGTAGGCAGATCGCCGGAATATTTTACAAAAAGGGACATCAGACTGAATCCAAGTGAAGAAATAATCAGTGCGATGATACCTTTTACAACATTATTCATTAACAACACTCCAAATTGATTTGTTCGATAATTTCATTAATTCCATCAAATAAAAAGCATAAAAGTTTCGTTAAATTTTTTATGAGAATTTTTCAGTCATTCCATCACATATCCACCGTGGCTTAGGCTGTGTTTAATCAATTTACAAGTGTGAAATTTTTGTGTTTATCCATTTTATTACATTGCCTACAGCAATATAATATGAGAATATAGAACATGTTCAGACATAGATGTTGTGTCTAAAAAATGTTTCAACCACTATATGTAGTGGTATTTAGAAAAAAGCAAGTAAAAATCAATTTTTAAGAAGATAAACACCAGCATAGAACGTACGTTCTATTTATGCTATGCTTGAAGGGAGATGACAAAGTGATTATTGCTTATTATTCAATGACAGGTAATATCTGTCGCTTCTTAAATAGTATGGACATTCCAGACACCTATGAATTATATCAAATAACAGCCGGCAATGTCAGAGATAAAATTGATGAGTCATTTATTTTAGTCACACCGACATACGGCTATGGAGCTGTACCTGATACTGTTAAAGAATTTCTGAAAGTAAACTCTTATAATCTGTTCGCAGTCGCATCGAGCGGCAACCGGAACTGGGGGCAGAATTTTGCCAGAGCAGGCGAGTATATAAGTAACGATTACAGCGTGCCGCTGTTAATGAAATTTGAACTTCACGGGACGCCGAAGGAACGCGCACAATTTATAGTTGAATTAGAAAGGGTAGGGGAATTGCATGAAAGTATTAGATGAGAAAACTTACAACCACGTTGAACTGAATAACGAAGTCACGCAGCGCGACGACAGCGGTTTTTATAAATTAGAAAAAGATCTTGAAGCACTTGAGGTATTTATGGAGGAAGTCGAAGCAAAGACAATCCATTTTGATTCTGAACTCGAAAGACTGCATTACCTCGTGGATAACGATTTCTATTACGATATATTCCAGGAATACAGCGAAACAGCTCTTCAGGATATTATCGATCATGCAGATGCTATTGAATTTAACTTCAAGAGCTATATGGCAGCGAGCAAGTTCTTTAAAGATTACACTTTAAAAACGAATGATAAAAAACAGTATCTGGAAGATTACAGACAGCACGTAGTAATCGTCAGCCTGTATCTTTCGAAAGGTAATATTGAAACTGCGAAACGTTTTATCACTTCAATGATGGAACAGCGCTATCAGCCTGCAACGCCGACGTTCTTAAACGCAGGCCGTGCACGACGCGGTGAAATGGTTTCATGTTTCCTGCTTGAAGTTGAAGATTCACTGAACTCTATCAACTACATCGATTCAACTGCAAAACAGTTAAGTAAAATCGGCGGCGGTGTCGCGATTAACTTATCTAAACTGCGCGCACGCGGTGAAGCAATTAAAGGAATCGAAGGTGTGGCTAAAGGTGTTCTTCCTGTAGCTAAATCATTGGAAGGAGGATTCAGCTACGCGGATCAGCTTGGCCAGCGTCCAGGTGCCGGAGCTGTTTATTTAAACATCTTCCACTATGACCTGCCTGAATTCCTCGATACTAAAAAAGTAAACGCGGATGAAGATATCCGTCTGTCGACAATTTCTACTGGCCTCGTTGTACCGTCTAAGTTCTTTGAACTGGCACAGGACAACAAGCCGTTCAACTTATTTGCACCACACACTGTGGAACGCGAATACGGCATTGCGCTGGATGACATGGATATGGATGAAATGTACGACAAATTAGTCGCTAATGACAACGTTAGAAAACGTGAGTATGATGCACGCGATATGTTAAACACAATCGCACAGACTCAGCTGCAGTCAGGTTACCCGTACTTAATGTTCAAAGATAATGCGAACAAAGTACACCCGTTAGGCGATATCGGACAAATTAAAATCAGCAACTTATGTACTGAAATTTTCCAGCTGCAGGAAACGTCGGAAATTAATGACTACGGTACAGACGACGTTATTAAACGCGATATTTCATGTAACTTAGGCTCTATGAACATTGCCAACGTAATGGATTCGGGCAAAGTTAAAGAGACTGTACACGAAGGAATCGAAGCACTGACACTTGTTAGTGATGATACAGCGATTGCAAACGCACCAGGTGTTAAAAAGGCAAACGACGAACTGCATTCAGTAGGACTCGGCGCGATGAACCTTCACGGTTACCTCGCTAAAAATAAAATTTCATACGAATCAGCGGAAGCAAGAGATTTTGCAAACATCTTCTTTATGATGTTGAACTTCCACTCGATTGAAAAATCGATGGAAATTGCTGCAGAACGCGGCGTAACATTTAAAGACTTCGAACGTTCAGACTATGCGACAGGGAAATACTTCGAGCGCTACGTCTCTGAAGATGTTGCACCTGAGTTCGACAAAATTGCAGAGTTATTCGCACACATCAATATTCCGACTAAAGAAGACTGGGCAGAACTTCAAACGAAAGTTGAAGAAAATGGTCTTTATCACGCTTACCGTTTAGCAATTGCACCGACACAAAGTATTTCATACGTGCAAAATGCAACAAGTTCAGTAATGCCGATTGTCGATACGATTGAGCGCAGAACTTACGGTAACTCGGAAACATTCTACCCGATGCCATTCCTGTCTAAAGAGACAATGTGGTATTACAAGAGCGCGTTCAGCACAGATCAAATGAAATTGATCGATATGATCGCAACAATACAGCAGCATATTGACCAGGGAATCAGTACGATTCTATACGTAAATTCGGATATTTCTACGAGAGAACTCGCGAAATATTACATTTATGCACACCATAAAGGATTGAAATCACTATACTATACGAGAAATAAATTACTCAGTGTCGAAGAATGTACGAGCTGTGCAGTATAAAGGAGATTAAACAATGATTGCAGTTAACTGGAATAAAGAAGATGACATGACTAACGTCTTCTGGCGCCAAAACATCTCACAGATGTGGGTCGAGACAGAGTTTAAAGTGTCGAAGGATTTATCATCATGGGCAGGACTGTCAGAAGATGAAAAAGATACTTTTAAAAAGGTATTAGCAGGTTTAACAGGTCTGGATACACACCAGGCAGATGACGGCATGCCACTTATTATGCTGCATACTCCGAACCTTAGAAAAAAAGCAGTATATTCATTTATGGGAATGATGGAGCAAGTTCACGCTAAATCATACTCCCACATCTTTACGACGCTTCTGCCGACTAAAGAAACAGATGACCTGCTTGATAACTGGGTAATGCAAAATGAACAGTTGAAATATAAAGCAGACAGAATTGTTACAAACTATTATAAATTACTCGATAAAAACCCGTCAGCCTACGATAAGTATATGGCGCGTGTATCATCGGTATTCCTTGAGTCATTTTTATTCTACTCAGGATTCTACTACCCGCTTTATTTAGCAGGTAATGGCCGTATGACAACGAGTGGTGAAATTATCCGTAAGATTCTTTTAGATGAATCGATTCACGGTGTATTCACAGGGCTTGACGCACAGGAAATGAAAGGCGAACTCACTGCTGAAGAGCAGGAGCGTGCAGATAAAGAAATGTACGTATTACTTAACGATCTTTATGAGAACGAAGTAATCTACACGAAAAGTCTGTATGACAAACTTGGCCTGAGTGACGATGTGCTGAACTACCTTCAATACAATGCGAACAAGGCATTAGCAAACTTAGGCTTCGATCCTTACTTTGAAGAAAAAGGCTTTAACCCGATTATCGAGAACGCTCTTGATACGACGACTAAAAACCACGACTTCTTCAGTGTTAAAGGCGATGGCTACGTCCTTGCCTTAAACGTAGAAGCACTGCAGGATGAAGACTTTATTTTTAACGATTAATATATTTGAGACACTCCTCTAAATCAGAGGAGTGTTTCTTTCGTTAACGGTTCCCGGTCATAAAAATGTCATGACATGGAATATAAAGTTAACGTCAAATAATGTATGATATATATAAGAGATAAATTTGAAATGAGGACAATACATATGAAGATAAAATCAGGTCTTTTATCAGTGATGCTGCTTACAGGCTTAACATTAGCTGCATGCTCGGATGAAGGGGAAGATCACGGCGAAATGGATCACGAGAGCCCATCCAGCGATGAAATCAGATCACTTGAAGTTGATTTACAAACACCGGAAAGTATTCAAGCAGGTGAAGCTGTTGAATTTACCGCACACGTTACTTCTAACGAAGAAGATGTGACAGATGCGGATCAGGTAATGTTTGAAGTTTTATCGGGTGAAGAATCGATAGAAATGATTGAAGTGGAACACGATGAAAACGGCAAGTATATAGGAGAGTATACGTTCGAAGAACCGGGAGAATATATTGTCATTGCGCACGTCGATGCATATCAGCTCCACACGATGCCTGAAGAAGCAGTGACTGTTGAATAATAGTGTATTATTATAGTAATAACTACGGTCAATTCTAGGAGGAAATTATGGATCTAACAAGTAAAACTTATATCGTGTCAGGTGCAGCGACTTCACTAGGCAGAGAGACTGCTCTGGAATTGGCTCAGAATAATGCGAACATTATACTGGCCGGACTTGAGTACAGTGAACTTGAAGAAGTGTATGAGTCACTTGAAGGCACGCAGGGACAACATAAAATTGTGCTGCTCGAACAGTCTAAAGAAATCGACTGGCTTGATATCGTCGATGAGATTGAAGCAAACTACGACTCTTTAAACGGTATTATTTTAGTGCATTCTATCTTTACGGATGATAAAACAGTATATAACGTCAGCTTTAATGAGTTTAGCGATGTCATGTACGAACACGTGTGGGGAACATATCTTGGAATCCGCACACTGCGTCCGCTGTTAAAAGTAGAAAACGACGCTAAAATTATTAACGTTATCGAACCTGCATTTGAAGAAGTTTTCGAACGCAACTTATACTATACGGTTACAGGCGCGATTGAGGCGCTGACGCATTCAACATCGGTTGAACTGCGCCGCGAAGATGTCGATGTGTACGCGCTCAGCTACCGTCCGACGTATAAAACAACAGAAGAAGAACGCAAGAATCATAAAGCGATAAAAAAAATTAAAGCAATTTTAGATCAGGATAAAGATATACCAACTGGCGAAACAATTATTATCAGTTAAAGCCGGTACGGGTAAGCTGCCTTTCAGGCAGCTTATTTTTGTAATAAGTAAATACTATGCATAAAGGAATTGAATTGTAAAAACCGGCAGTGTATAATGCATGTATGGTTATCAGTGATAATCATTTTCAATTAAGGTGGGAAGACATGATTCAGAAGTTGTTTAGAGTAGATATTTTAATTTTCCTACTGATCGTTTTATCAATAATTTCTATGTTGGTCGGAGTCAGTCAAATTCATATATTCGACATCTTTAATTTAACTGAAAATCAGATGTCTATACTTATACATAGCCGCCTGCCGCGGACAGTGTCAATCATCATTGCAGGCGCATCGCTCGCAGTCTGCGGACTTGTGATGCAGCAGCTGACACGTAATAAGTTCGTATCTCCAACGACAGCAGGAACGACAGAATGGGCACAGCTTGGTATTTTACTCGGGTTAATATTTTTCCCGGCGCTCAGCATGATGGGCAGATTATTCTTTGCAGTCGCATTGGCACTGCTCGGAACAATGCTGTTCATGAGCATAATTACGCGTATTAAATTTAAAGATGTAATATTTGTACCGCTTATCGGGATGATGCTCGGCGGAGTTGTCGCGAGCGTCTCGACGTTTCTGGCACTTAGAGCTGATATGCTCCAGGCGATTGCCGGCTGGATGCACGGCAGTTTTTCAACGTTAATATCAGGGAAATACGAAATATTATATATCAGTATTCCGTTGTTTATCATCGTATTTCTATATGCTTCGCAATTTACAGTCGCAGGTATGGGGGAAGACTTTTCAACGAACCTCGGAATGAATTATAAGCTTATCGTTAATATCGGGCTGTTTTTAACTGCTGCAATGACGGCAATCGTCGTTGTCTCAGTGGGTATGCTGCCGTTTCTTGGCTTGATTGTCCCGAACATCGTCTCGATATTCCGGGGGGATCATCTGAAAGGTACACTCACCATTACAGCCATCACCGGTGCAATATTCGTTATGATCTGTGATATTCTCGGACGTATCGTTATTGCACCGTATGAAATCTCAGTCGGTCTGATGATTGCCACCATCGGTAGTGCAATTTTCTTAATCCTCATTTTCAGGAGGGTTAAAGATGCATAAGAATACTAAAATGATTATATTACTGGCAATCTTAGCAATCGGACTACTCGCATTTTATACGCTGTACGGCTTAAATCCGGACATTTATTTTTATCAGCTGCCGTCAAGGCTTAAACGCATTATTGCAATTGTTATCGTCGCGGTAGCAATTGGTGTATCGACTGTTATCTTCCAGACGATTGTTAAAAATAGAATTTTAACTCCGTCGATTATGGGACTGGATTCGGTATACACATTCATTCAGACGGCGATTGTATTTTTAGCAGGTGTAAGTTCGCCGCTGCTGTTGAACTCGCAGTACAACTACTTTTTAAGTATGGGTGTACTCGTGCTGTTCACACTGTTTGTCTTTAAATTCCTGTTTAAAGTAACTAAAAATAATATATTCCTGCTTTTGTTAATTGGTATTATACTCGGTACTTTCTTTGGAAATTTATCGACGTTCATGCAGATTTTAATCAGCCCGGAAGATTTCTCGATTTTACAAGGAACTCTGTTCGGTTCATTTAATGCCATCGATGAATCACTGCTTGGGATTACAGGAATTATTGTGATTATCATGCTGTTATTAGTCTTTAAAGACTTTCACTCGCTGGACGTATTGTCCCTTGGGCGCGATCATGCACTGAACCTAGGCATCAACTATGACCGTAAAGTATCGTTTCTGCTTATCATTGTGGCGATACTCGTATCCGTTTCTACAGCACTCGTCGGACCGATAATGTTCTTAGGACTGCTCGTCGTCAATCTGGCGCACGAACTGCTAAAAACGTTCAGACATTCTTATTTAATACTCGGTACAGCACTGATCAGCATTATTACGCTGGTCATCGGACAGATGATCGTGCAGTTCGTATTTGGGAATAACATTGAATTAAGTGTTATTATTAACTTAGTGGGTGGAGTTTACTTCATTTACTTAATGCTTAGGAGGAATCATACATGATTAGTGTCAAGGGAATCACTAAGAAATATGGCAGTAAAACAGTCGTAGATGACGTCTCAATTGATATAGAAAAAGGTAAGATTACTTCACTTATCGGACCGAACGGTGCCGGTAAAAGTACAGTCATTTCAATGATTACTCGTTTACTCGATAAAAATAGCGGAGAAGTTTTAATTGAAGGCGATAACATATTCACTCAGCCGCATGGTGAACTCGCGAAAAAGATTACGATTTTAAAACAGGCAAACCATCTGGAACTCAAAATCACAGTGAGAGAATTAATTTCATTTGGCCGTTTCCCGTATTCTAAAGGCAGATTGACTAATGAAGATGAAGCAATCATCGACGAAGCAATCAGCTATATGGGAATGAAGGAATTTGAAGAGCGTTACATTGATGAACTGTCAGGCGGTCAGCGTCAGCGTGCGTATATCGCTATGACGATCGCACAAGACACGGAATATATTTTCCTCGATGAACCGCTGAATAACCTCGATATGAAACACTCGGTGCAGATTATGCAGATTTTACGCAGACTTTGCCGCGACAAGAACAAAACAATCATTATCGTTATTCACGACATCAACTTTGCATCATGCTATTCGGATAATATCGTTGCACTAAAAGACGGTAAAATTGCAATCAGCGGTACTGCGAACGAAGTTATTACTAAAGAGGTACTTGAAGGTATTTATGAAATGGAAATTAATATAGAATCAATTTGTGGACACAGAATTTGTTTTTACTTCGATGGGGTCATCGAAGGAGATTCTACAGAACTCGCAGCAAACTATTTAATCGGCAATGCGTAAAGTATTGTTCATTAAAGGAGGTTTCGGTATTCGAATGTGTCCAGTAAGTAGCGCAGTATTTTTTTAGCGGGGGCTGAAAAAACATATTAGAGGAGAACAGAGAGATATGGAATTTAAAAAATTATACTTAATACTGACTATGGCAGTAATCCTGGTACTTGCTGCGTGCAGTGGCGGTTCAGAAGAAGATACATCAACAGAAGAAGGATCAGAAGAAACATCAACAGAGGAATCAGCGGGAGAAGAGACTGCTGACGACGAATCTTCAGAAGAAGAATCTGCTGACACAATTGCTTATGACAACCAATTCGAAATCGGAACTGGCGAACGCGGCGAAGAAGGACAAGGAACACAAATCGACGAAACTGTAGAGCTTCCTAAGAACTCTGACAAAGTTGTAATATTTGACCTTGGTGTCGCTTCAACATTCGCAGCACTTGGACTTGAAGAAAACATTATGGGACTTCCTAAAGGTGAAAACAACGCTTCACTTGGAAGCACTATTTCAGATGTATATGAATCAGATGAAGATTACGTAAACCTTGGCGGACTTAAAGAGCCGGACTATGAAGCATTAGCTGCTCTTGATCCTGAAATCGTTATGATTCACGGACGTCAGGCAAACTCAAACGTAGTAAGCGAGCTTGAAAAAGCTGCTCCAAACGCGGAAATTATTCACGTGGCAGCAGACAACTCAAACTACTTCGAAGACGTTAAAGAAATGACGATGTTTATCGGTGAAATGTATGATGTACAAGATAAAGCACAGGAACTTGTAGACGACTTAGACGCTCAGCTTGCAGAAGTTAACGAGAAAGTTGCAGCGTCAGAATTACCAATGCTGTTCATTCAGACTAACGGCGGAAACTTATCATTCCACGGTGTCGGTGGACGTTATGACTTCTTATACAACGACTTCGGATTCACTTCAGCTGGTGAACAGGAAGAATCAGAAGAAGCAACAGACGGACACGGTAACGAAATCAGCTTCGAATTCATCGCAGAAACTAACCCGGGACTAATTCTATTAATGGACCGCGGTGCAGCAGTATCTGAAGGTGAAGCAACATCATCTGACGTACTAGAAAATGAGGTTACTTCAGGCGTTGACGCAATCGAAAACGACAACGTTTATGAATTAAACCCTCAGAACTGGTACTTAAACGCAGGCGGTTACTTAACTGCATTAGCTCAAGTTGAAGAGATTAATGAAGCAGTAGACGCAGCAACAGCAGAATAATATGTAATATGATATTTATAGAGAAGAAGCCGAAAATCCTATGTGGGTTTTCGGTTTTTTTATTGTGGCGGGAATTGGAGTGCCATGCTGTCTTGCGGGGTAGGGGATCGCTCCTATAGGGTCATTGTGGAAGTCACAGCGACCCGGCAACGCTCCTATCGGGTCATTGTAGAAGTCACAGCGACCCGGCAACGCTTCTATCGGGTCATTGTGGAAGTCACAGCGACCCGGTAACAACCGAAAACACTTGAAAACATCAAAAAACCAGCGAACATAATATTCGCCGGCCGTCATAATAAATATATAGTTCTATTTCTCCAGCTTATCTCCAATAATACGGACTTCGCGGTGTAGCACGACGCCGAATTGATCTTGGATTGTATCCTGAACGTGATGAATGAGTTCTTCGTAGTCGCTCGCGGTGCCGGCGTCGACGTTAACCATAAATCCAGCGTGCTTTTTCGATACTTCAACGCCGCCGATGCGGTGGCCCTGCAAGCCCGCATCTTGAATCAGCTTTCCTGCGAAGTTGCCGGGCGGGCGCTGGAATACGCTGCCGCATGATGGATATTCAAGCGGTTGTTTTGTTTCGCGTTTTTCTGTCAGCTCGTCCATAACTGCTTTAATGTCTGCATGGTCTTTATCGGCAGATAGTTCGAATTCAGCAGAGACTACAACTAGGTGCTGTGTTTGAACGCGGCTTGTGCGGTAGCCGAGTTCCAACTCGTCAAGTGTCAGTGTAACGAAGTCGCCCATTTCATTAATTGCAGTGACGTGCTTCAGGCAGTCTTTGACTTCTCCTCCGTATGCGCCTGCGTTCATGTAAACCGCGCCACCGATTGATCCCGGAATACCGCATGCAAATTCGAGTCCTGATAAATTATGCTGCAGTGCGATTTGTGATACATCGATAATCGCAGCACCACTTTCTGCAATAAGCGTATTCTCCGTTACTGTAATATTATTTAATGCAAGCAGGCTGACGACGATGCCGCGTACGCCGCCATCCCTGATAATAATGTTCGAGCCGTTGCCGAGATACGTCACAGGGAGGTTATGCTCCTTGGCAAATTTAATAACCGCCGCCGTATCTTCAATCGTCCCGGCCTCAACATATATATCCGCCGCTCCGCCTGTTTTTGTATAAGTATATTTATATAATGGTTCATCCACTTTAATTGTTGATGAAGTTAATATTTTTTTAAGCTCCTGGTCAAGCTGCAAGTTATTCAAATCAATTTTCCTCTCAAATCATACTTATATACATTATAGTTTAAATAAGGATAAATTTAAACTCACATAATTTATGATATAATGTACCATATTATAAATAAAGTAAATTATTCATAAAGCGAGGTTCTTATATGAATGGCAAATCGCTGATATTACGTCCGTTCGCCCTGCTGATCATTCTGATGCTGGCGGCCTGCGGAGACAATTTAAAAGCTGACTTACAGACTTATGAAGAAAGTACAGAACAGCTGATCAGCCTTAATAATGAATTTAATGATACGGTTAATAATATGAACTTCGATAAACTTCAGGCAATGTATTACGGAGATGAAGATGTGGATATTGAATATCTTCAGAATTTGAAGACCGAAGTCGATGAAAACCTCGTACCAATAACAGACAGCCTCTCTGAGGAGCTGGATAATATCGAAGTAACGAACAGCGAACTCGAAGAAGTACACGGTATTACGAGTGAAAGCGTTAGCGTGAAGCAGGATTTCACATCTCAAATGTCTTCATTTTTAGACTCTTACGTACTGTCAATTAACTCGAACGCACAGCTTGTCTCACTAAGTCAGTCGTTTATTACGCACCAGGAAGACCGCGACAACATTATTGAATCGGCTGAAAGTGCCGAGGAAATCGATGAGATTAACAAGCTTATCGTAGTACTCAATGCTAACAGTGAAGCGCTCGATGAACATTCAACTGCGTTCCATAATGAGAAGAGTGTTAAAGAAAAAGAGGAGTATGCGAACGACATTCTTTTACCGATGCTCGATGATCACATTGAAGCGTTGAACGCACTGAATATATCGACCGGCAAAGCGACGCACGCACGTACGATTTCACTTGAGATGTATTATAACTACCGGACGTACTTTGAGGAACGTAAAAATGTAATGGTCTCAGTTGAAAACCTGCAGGAAGTATCATTGCAAAATGTTCTGCCTCTCGTTGAAACAGCAGCGACGCTCGACAGCCAGTATAAAGAAGAGCTCGAAACCAAAAAAAATGAGGCTCGTTAGGAGTCTCATTTTTTTACATTTTCGTCTGTGTTTTTACCAGTCTGCATATTATGTAAAGGATGCTGCGGGTCTTTTTCGATTTTTGAAATCATTACATTTCTTAGAACTACAGTAACTAACCAGAATGCAAAGACTGCTAGCAGTATCCAGGACATTAAATTGTTGTTGTCAAAGTCTAAAAAGAACAATACAACAACGATAAACAGAATCGCGTTAAGCGAGTCAAGGAATGTCCAGCGTTTTAATTTTTTAGTCATAATTAATCCTCCAGTACAGTTGCATTATATCATATGTATTTAAACTGATTTGCTATATTTTTAAATAAGTGATAAATTATATAAAGTTAATGAAAGGTGTGATGAAATGTTAACTAAAATAAGCAATATAGATGCATTTCAAAATCTAATCAAAAATAAATCTGAATTTTATTTTTTAAAACACAGTAACACTTGTCCGATATCTGCATCGGCTTTTGAAGAATTTCAAAAGTTCCACTATGAAAGAGACATGGACGGCTATTATTTAATCGTTCAGGATCATCGTGAACTATCTAACTATATCTCTGAAACATACGAAATAAAGCATGAATCACCGCAGGCATTTTACTTCTCTAAAGCTAAGGTGAAGTGGCATGATTCTCACGGTAAAATTACATTAAGCACTCTGTCGAGTGTGGAAGATTAAAAAAACGAGCTGGTGCTCGTTTTTTTATTATCCTATTGGGGCAAACATTACTCTGTTTTGGCCCATTTTTTTCGCTTCAAACAATGCGCCTTCAGCTTCTTTTAACAGCTCGCGCTTCGTTGCGCCGGCAGTATCTTTGTAGCCGACGCCGATCGATACAGTCGCGTTGACCGTATCGATTTCGTTGACGTGGAACTTCGAATACTCCACGCTGTTACGTATTGCCTCGCCGAGACGGACAGTTTTATCGAATGAGAGATTAGGAATGATCATTGCAAATTCCTCACCGCTGTTTCTGAACAGGTGACCGCCTGTCGGCACATAATTTTTTAACAACGACGCCATCTGGCTGATAATCTTATCGCCGGAATCGTAACTGTGCTTGTCGTTATACGATTTAAAACTGTCGATATCGATTAAGAGCAGACTCAGCGTATCGTCATTTTCAAAATGCTCATCGACTAATTTGTCGAGTGATTTAACATTGCCGAGCTGTGTTAAATGGTCGATAAACTCATCATCATCGATGCGTTTATTTAATCTGTATATCGTATTGATATCTTCATACATCATATGTGCAACAAATATAATCAGCGATGTTACAACGAGTAGTATTATACCCGTCATTAATGATATATTGTAGAAGAATTGGTTCATGACGATCATATATAAAGAAGTGAATATAATATTCGTCATAACTAAATTCGCATTCGTAATTTTTCGCATGAACGGTACGATCATCAGGAACAGCATATAGAGCAATATGAATACGATGTATGCTGAGGTGCTGTGTTCAAAAATAAAGTGATAGAAAAAAAATACAACAGCGGCTGACATCAGACCATAGTAAAATTTATTATATGCTGCAAGCATTAACAGCGGAATAAAGAACAGGGAAAATTCGCCCTGTGATGTGCTGAATGGAACGAGTAAGGATAAAATTGACAATGTTGTCATTAACAGCGATTGAAATAAACCTGTTTCCACAATCTTTTTTTCTTCGAAAAATTGAATGCGGTAAAAGAGGTATATACCGCTTATAATTAATGCGATATTTAAGAGGAAATCAATAAACATGGCGTGCCTCCCGACCGGATGAATTATTGTCTTCATTATACAATGATTTATCCATTAAGGAAAATTATCATTGATTCTTTTAAAAGGAAACTTTTTATACCGAATATGGTATATTTAATTGGATTAAAAATACGGGTGAGAATATGTATACTTTATTTATCTTATGTATATCGTTCGCGATATCTTTATTAATAGTGCCGCTTTTTATATACCTTGCGAAACGTTTTGGGTTTGTAGACTATCCAAACTACCGTAAAGTGCATAAAGTGCCGATGCCTTATCTGGGCGGCGTGGCAATATTGCTGAGCTTTACGATTGTGACACTGTTTGCTCAGCCTGTTGAAACTGAATATAAACCGATTATTATCGGTGCAGTAGTTCTCTGTCTGATTGGTCTGATTGATGACAAGTACGATCTGAAGCCGTTTATTAAATTCCTCGGCCAGCTCGTTGCTATCGCAGTGCCGATTTCATACGGTATTGTCATCGATACGATTACACCGTTTGGCATTGAAATCAACTTTGGAATCTTTTCAATACTGGTCACTGTTATTTGGCTTGCCGCGATTATTAACGCGATAAACCTTATTGACGGTCTCGACGGTCTTGCGACCGGAGTTGTTATTATTGCACTGGCAAGTATCGCCATCATTACGATATTCCAGCAGAATATATTCGTTATGATGCTCTGTGTTATTTTACTCGGGGCATGTCTCGGATTTCTGCCGTACAACTTTCACCCTGCAAAAATATTTCTCGGTGATAACGGCGCGATGATGTTGGGATATATTATCGGCGTACTGTCGATTATCGGCTTTAAAAACATTACGTTTATTTCACTGTTTTTCCCGATTATTATACTTGGTGTACCGTTTATGGATATATTCTTTGCGGCAGTCCGGCGGTACAGGGAAGGCGTGTCCGTAATGCGGGCAGATAAAAACCACCTGCATCACAGAGTGCAGCAGCTTGGGTTCTCACACAGGGAGACCGTCGTGCTGATTTACTTTATTGCACTCTTGTTTGCGATCGGCGGCGTGATTATGTATCTTGCAACTGTTCCAGGTGCAATAATTATTGGTATTCTGCTCTTGTTTACTATGAACATCGTCGTCGAGGCGACAAACCTGATCGGTTCAAACCGGCGTCCGGTATTGAACTTTTTCCAAAAAGTATTTAACAAAATTCCATAATCAGACTTTTTCTTCAGCGATTATAATATCGCCTGCTTCATAAAAGAAATTGTTACTGGTAATTTCTCTTAAGGTGTTGACGATATCGTCAGCGCCTTTTTCTTTGACGTGAATGACGTAGCTTACTTTATCGGTGTAATCCTGTGAAACGATAGTTGCATCAGCCGTACCGAGGAAATGTTCAAACTTACTCGTAAAAGTATAGTCGAGTGTAACAGTCAGTGGAACAACCGGGACTTCAACGGCCTTGCCGGCATCCTGGACCGCGCTTGATACCCCTTGTGAATACGCACGAATTAAACCGCCGGCACCGAGTTTGATACCTCCGTAGTAGCGAGTGACGACAACGGCGACATTATAAAGCTCTTCTTTTTTCAGCACTTCAAGTATCGGCACACCGGCTGTACCCTGAGGTTCACCGTCGTCATCCGCTTTTTGAATCAGCGCACTTTTACCGACGATATAGGCACTGCAATTATGTGTGGCTGCCTTGTGTTTCTTTTTAATATCAGCGATGAATGCCTTCGCTTCATCCTCTGACTCAGTCCGTTTTATAAACGATAAAAACCGGGATTTTTTAATAACAATTTCAGTTTCCGTACTTTTGTAATTCATGTATTTTTGTTCCATACAAACACCTCAATAATAGTTTATCATATGTCTGATATGTAGTAGAATAGTTACGAGATGAATTGGAGGAGACACATATGAAAGTTGCGGTTGTCGTGGATTCGACAAGTTATTTACCTGAGCATATTTTAGATGAAAATAATATATATACAATTCCATTAAATGTAGTTATTGGAGATAGAGTTTTTAAAGAAAATGAAATAGATAATAAATGGTATTACGCTGAGATGGCAGCACTGGATGAACTGCCGACGACGAGTCAACCGTCTATCGGAGATTATATTTTACTAATCGAGTCGCTGTACCGAGATGGTTATACCGATGTGATCAGTATCCATTTATCTGTGGAACTGAGCGGTACGTGCCAGAATGCGAGAGCAGCAGCAGCAAGCGTCGATGGCATTAATGTACACGTCGTCGATTCAGAAATTGCAGCTGCACCGCTTGGCTTTATGGCATT
>JBQDHL010000015.1:0-429 GCA_052093725.1 Jeotgalicoccus sp.
CAGATGTACAATCATCCGGTAATGAGTGAAGCATTTAATACTTTATTTGATATATAGAAAAATTCCCGCATGCTTAACAGCACACGGGAATTTTTAAATGCAGTATTTTTTTAAAGCTCTGTAAACTTTAGAAAGTGGCAGTCCGACAACTGTATTATAATCACCTTTTATCTCTTTTACGAATACAGCTCCAAAACTTTGAATACCGTAACCTCCGGCTTTGTCATATGGTTCATTGGTATTAATATATTGCTCAATTTCTTCTTCTGACAGGTCGTAAAAAGTGACTTTTGTGCAGTCCGAAATAATTTCCTCAAAGCCTCTTGACTTTAAAATGGCCGCGGAGTACACTTCATGAGTGCTTCCGGATAGAGCCGTTATCATTTGACGTGCATCTTTAATTGTGGCTGGTTTTTCATAGATTTTATT
>JBQDHL010000015.1:439-7293 GCA_052093725.1 Jeotgalicoccus sp.
ATTATCATCAACCTGAAGAACCGCTGATTTTAACTTAGCAGTCTCAATCACTTTAGTTTCGGGATCGCTGCTGGTAATGTTTTTTTCATCCGCATTAGGAATGAGGATTTCATAATCCAGACCTGCCTGTGAAAGTAATTCACGGCGTCTTGGCGACTGTGAACCAAGTATAAGTTTCATTAATGACACCTCCGGTGCATAAATTGAGTGAACATACTCGTATCCGTTGTCTTTAACGGCAGAAGCGTTATAATAGCGTTAAGATAAGTTTTATCACACAAATATACTTAATATATAAAATTAATTAATTTTAATAATACATAGGTTAAACCTAAATAGATAGTCGTTTTAAGAGGGGAGCAATCATGAGAGTTGAATTGACGAAGTACAGAGTTAAAGAAGGTAAAAGCAAGCTGGTAGATGAATGGATTGTGTACATGCATAATCATATGGACGATGTTCTCATGAACCTCGAGGGCGAGAAAATGTTCGTTGAAACAATCTTCCGAGAAGCATTTAATGATGTAGAATATTTGTACTGGTACAGCGTTCAGGATGATGTTCAATCAGATGATACTGTTTCCAAAGCTGATCTGGATGAAAAGCATCTGGAATACTGGGAAAAGTGTATTGATAAAACGTTCAGACCTGAAGATATGAAAGCTGAAATTGTAATGATACCTGAGCGTATTAAACGTGCGATGAAATATAACGATTAAAAGGCATCCCTTGAGATGCCTTTTTTTGATACTGCATTTAATTGTTTTTTAATCGATTCTTCTGTTTAATCAGACGTTGAAATTCTTCTTCAAGTTCCGGTGTGGAACCTTCTGAAAAATCGCTGAGTACACGGGTAATCTGAGTCTCCAGAACAAGGAGCTCATCTTTATAGTGGCTTCTCGGCGGTGGAGTATCCAGGTTAGAGAGTTTTTGATTTTCAATATTATAAGAAGTTGATGAGATACTCTCACAAAAGCGTTTATCGTGTGAGACTAAAATAATTAATCCAGGATAACTTTTAAGCATTTCCTCAAGCGCCTCGATTGAATGCACATCTAAAAAGTTTGTTGGTTCGTCGAGTATCAGCATCTGGCTGTTCGACATCAGCAGTTTCACCAGCTGAACTTTCACACGTTCACCGCCGCTGATCACCGAAACTTTCTTATGAACTTCATCAGCTTTAATATTTAAGCGGGCGAGTGCTGTTCTGACAGTGGTTTCATCGTAATTACTGCTGTTTTGAATATTTTCAAGAATGCTCGAATTTAAATCGAGTGACTCAAGCTGCTGATAAAAGTAGCCAATAGTTAAGTTAGATCTGCGATACTTATCGTAAATATAATTAAGCAAAGTAGTTTTACCTGAGCCGTTCTTTCCAGTAATGCTTATTTTATCCGTTGCTTTTAAATAAAGTGAAGAATTCTTCAGCAAGGTTTTGTCATTCATTGTTATATTTTCATGCTCGAGCCGGATAATTGTTTTTCCGCCAAGTTTTTCAATGTCCTGAGAGTAGAAAATCACCTGTTTTTCTTCCTCGGGCTTTTCTTTTTCCTCGAGCTGATCGAGACGTGTTTCCATGCTTGTACGTGATTTGTCTAATTTCTTTTGCAGTTTGTTAAAGTAGGGCGTTTCTTTAGTCACATATTTCTTTATTTCTTTATCGTATACTCTGTTAGCTAAAGCAGCCTGTTTTGATTTGTTTTCCACGGCCTTTTCCAGATGTTGTTTCTCACGTATATATTTTTTGTACTCATCTTTTTCACGCTGTCTGCTATGTGCTTCTATCTTTTTGTAATGAGAGTAGTTTCCTGGATACACAGCGATTTTTGTATCTTCAACTGCCCATATTTCATCCGCAATTTTATCGAGAAAATCACGGTCGTGTGATGCGATAATTTTAATTGCTTTCTTTTTGTTCAGTTCATCCTCGAGCCATGCTGTATTCGTTTCATCAAGATGGGTGGTTGGTTCATCCAGTAAAATGATACCGGCTGAATTTTTCAATCCTTCCTGCAGATAAACTTTCGTCGTTTCACCGCCGCTTTTATAAACGTCATTATTTTTTAGCTGAGGAATATAAGTGATACGTTGATCTGTATAGAGTGTGTCATTATTAACCATATGTTCCAGCAGGGTTGTTTTACCGCTGCCGTTACGGCCAATCAGACCGATTGTTTTATGTTCCTGTACAGTGATATTATCAATCGATATAATTGGTTCGCCGTTAATTTCCAAAGTGATGTCATTGAGATTCATCATAAAAAAATAGCCTCATTTCGTTGTCGAAATAAGGCTTCACCAAGTATAATACAATATATACAATTTGCTTCCTCATATATTAAAGAGGGGAGCAGAATAACTGTATAGGATTATATATTATAAATGAACTGCTGAGATTACCCTATTTCGACATAATTTTTGCATAATAAATACGCTTGAATCGCATAATAAATTTGCATGAATTTGTCATAAGAAAAAGGATAATCTATTTCATTGTCCTACAGTTCACCTCGTACGTGTATTTGTTACTATTAAATATAAAACATATCAGAATATTTTGCAAATAAAGGATGGGAATTATGGACCGTCATGAATTTAAAAAACGCATAATTGAATATGCACATTCAATCGGTATCGATGATATCGGATTTACGACGGCTGAACCGTTCACTGAGTTTAAAGCTAAACTTATTGATTACTATAAAAACGGCTATGAGTCAGGATTCGAAACCGGCACGATTGAAGAACGAACGAATCCAAAAGCCAGTCTGCCTAATGCACAGAGTATTATCTCTATTGCGGTGGGGTATCCGAATAAGCTGCGTAAGGCCCCTAAATCGAAGCAGGGTGAACGCCGCGGTATTTTTGCGAGGGCATCATGGGGCATGGATTACCACACACTGCTCCGTAGCAGGCTCACGAAACTTGAAGCATTTATAAATGAACTTGATCCGTCTGTTGATTGTAAATCAATGGTGGATACAGGGGTGCTCAGCGATCGTGAAGTGGCACGCAGAAGCGGACTTGGTTTTGCAGGGAAGAATGGTTTCATCATCAATCCGAAACTCGGAACGTATTCGTATCTCGGTGAGATGATTGTAAGCTATCCGTTCTCAGCGGATGAAGAGCTGCTGGACTCATGTGGAGACTGTAACATCTGTGTGGACCGCTGTCCGACAGGCGCGCTTGTTGGGAATGGTCAAGTTGATTCTAAGAAATGTATTTCATTCCTGACTCAGACAAAAGGATTTATGCCTGTGGAGTACCGTTCTAAAATAGGGAACCGATTATACGGTTGTGATACGTGTCAGCAGGTGTGCCCGCGTAATAAAGGCATCAATACTGAACATCATGAAGATATCGTTCTTGAGCCGGAAATATTAAAACCCGAGCTGACGGGATTGCTGCAAATATCGAATAAAGAATTTAAAGAAACATACGGCCATCTGGCAGGCGTATGGAGAGGCAAAAAGCCAATTCAGCGCAATGCAATAATTGCACTTGCTCACTTTAAAGAAACTGCTGCAATTGATGTACTTAAAACTGTTGCCGAAACGGATGTGCGACCGGTAATTAAAGGCACTGCTTATTGGGCAATCGGACAAATTTCCGGAGACGCAGCACTTGATTATATTTATGAACGATACGCCATTGAAACAGATGACGATGTTAAAAAAGAAATGCTTATGGGCATTCAAGAAGCGAGTTAGGAAGAAGGAAAAATAATGAATCACGTTGTATTATATCAGCCGGAAATTCCGCAAAATACAGGAAACATCGCAAGAACATGTGTTGGAACAGGCACGCCGCTCCACCTGATTAAGCCATACGGCTTCAGTCTGGAAGACAAGTACGTTAAACGTGCAGGTCTGGATTACTGGAAAGACCTCGAACTTTATGAGTATGACACGATAGAAGAATTTTTTGAGAAGAACAAAGGAAATTACTATATGATTTCCAAATTCGGCAAGAAAAACTTTACGGATATGGATTACAGCAGTACTGATGAACCGCATTACTTTGTTTTCGGCCGCGAAACAAAAGGGCTGCCGGACTGGTTAAAAGATGAGTATGAGGAATCGCTGATGAGAATTCCAATGACAGAGAAAATCCGTTCGCTGAATTTATCGAATACAGCCGGTATACTGGTATATGAAGCATTAAGACAGCAGGGCTACCCGGGACTTAAATAGGAGGTTTTTTTGATGAATGACGTTATAAAATTATTAAACAATCACCGTTCTTTAAGAAAATTTACAGATGAGAAATTATCACATGAAACGATTAAAACACTGGTTGGTGCCGCGCAGAGTGCAAGTACATCAAGTTATGTACAAGCTTATTCAATTATGGGTATTACTGATCCGGAAAAGAAAAAAGCATTGCGTGAAATCAGTACACAAAGCTATGTAGAACATAACGGTCATCTGTTCGTTTTTGTAGTGGACTTTTATCGTCATAAAGAACTTGCTGAACAGGCAGGCGAAGAAATTACATATGATAAAACGGAAAATCTGATTGTCGGTGTTGTAGATGCAAGTTTAGCGGCTCAAAATATGGCAGTTGCGGCAGAAAGCATGGGACTCGGTGTATGTTACATAGGATCACTGCGCAATGATATTAAAAAAACCGGTGAAATATTAGGACTTCCGGAAGGTACATTCGCACTGTTTGGCATGGTTGCAGGATATCCTGAAGAAGAAGGATCTAAAAAAGAACGTTTGCCGTTTGAAGCGGTATATCATGAAAACACATACCAGCGTATTGATGAAGTTCAGAGTGATATCGAAGCATACGATCAGCGTATCAGCGATTATTACAGCGAGAGAACTGACGGTAAACGCGATGATAAGTGGAGCGAGCAGATCATTGATATGCTCAGTAAAAAACAGCGTCTCGATGTAGACACTGTATTAAAAGAAAACGGCTTTTTAGGCCAGTAAAGATAAAATCCCTGCAGAATTAACTTTCTGCAGGGATTTTTATTATCGTAAATTAATTGGCAAAGAATTTTTCTCTCTGACTTTCATGTTTGTCGAGCATGATCTGGTGATTTGGAATGCCCTGTTTAAGCAGCAGTTCGATATTCTGTCTTAAAAATTCATCACTGCCGACGACGTAAAATAATCCATCTTTGTCTTTGGTAAGGATTTCTGCTTCATCGTAATATTCGCTGCGGGTATCGACGAAATGCGCAGTCAGATTTTTATTAGCAGATGACTCAAATATATCAGTGAATAAGTAATTTTTGGATGAATCAATATTTAACGAATGTATCTTAGCAACATTATCATTATTGTTAAGGTAATCGAGTGCAAGTGGTCTGAAAGTAGCGAGACCAACTCCTGAAGAAAGCATATAAATATTTTTGTCTTCACGTTTTAAAGGAACATTGGTATGTGTTTTGAAAATAGCTGCTTCGCTGCCGATTGGCATTTCATTTAAAATCTGTTTAAACTTTGACGCATCCTGTCTGACACGCGTTGTAATACCAATAGTATTTTCATCTTTCAGCGTTGAAATCGACATATGTCTGATTAAACTTCTATCGGGCTTCTCACCTGCGTTAAAACCTTCAAAAGCAAGGTGAATATGAGAACCCTCTTCCCATGTATAATCTTCAGGGCAGTCGAAAACAAAAGTTTTTACTTCCGGTGATTCAGTAATAACATCTATCAGTTTACTCCAGTAAATTTGCATAAGTATAATCTCCTTTGTGTTGCTAAATTATGTATTGCATTTACATATTATTATATCTTAATTGATAATTATTCTCAATTATATAGATTGAAGATGGTTTTGGAAGTAGTGGAGAACATCGTCTAATCGTTGTCCTCCAACATCAAAAGCAGCACAAAAAAACTGAACGGCACAATGCCGTTCAGTTTAAAAATTTATTGAATAGAACTATTCTCTAATTTTTGTCTCCCCGTCGTCCTTATATCCCCAGTCAGTTTCTCGACCAGCTGTAAGGATTGAAGTCAGGAAGGCTATACAAACCATTAAAATAAGAAATGCTTTCATTATTGATTTGCCCCCAGTACTTAATATTCATTACATTTATTATAAACCATTCTGCGAAGATTAAAAAGGATTAGTTGCAAAAAAAGAAGTTTCTCATTATTTATTTATGTTTCTTATCAAGAATACGTTATTTTAATCGACGTTTAGGGTAAGATAAATGTAATATAAGATTAAACTAGAATGCGACGATTATTGGAGGATAAAAATTATGGCAATGAATTTTAAAATATTTGAAACTAAAGAACTCGCAGACATTTTTGCTGCAGATTTATTACGTAAGCAGATTCACAACAATCCGGAGAGTATTTTAGCACTTGATGTTAATGAGGACTTGTCACAGGCGTATGAAAAATTTGTCGGTGAAGTAAAAAATCACCCTGCAGATTTATCTGAAGTACAGCTTTTTGCAGTAGGCAGCGGCGGAATGGATGTTTTCAAAAATCTTGATATTCCTTCATCACAGCTGAACAGCGGCGGCACAGCCGATGATCTTGATAACAAAGGTAAGAAAAAAGTGAATATTGCACTGCTCAATTTAAATTCGAATAAAAAAGTCGGTTTCAACAATGATAATGAGGATCTCTTTAAAGCTAAGGAGCTCTTTATCTATGCAACTGGAGCTGATAAGAGTGCAGTTGTAAGAAGTCTCTATGATGCTAACCTGGAAGGTAACGGCACATTAAGCGATATTAAGAACCATCGCATGGTAACTGTTGTGATTGATAAAGAAGCAGCAGGCAATTTAGACCAGGATATAGTGGAATATTACTCTTATAAGTTCGCATAGCTCATTTCTTAATGAATCCTTTCGCAATATAGTATAAACTAGT
>JBQDHL010000015.1:7303-25241 GCA_052093725.1 Jeotgalicoccus sp.
GAATACTATATTTCGGAGGGATTTTTGTATGTCATTTAGAATTGAACACGATACAATTGGTGAAATTGAGGTGCCTGCAGATAAGTTTTGGGCAGCACAAACTGAAAGAAGCCGTCAGAACTTTCCAGTAGGTAAAGAAAAAATGCCGATTGAAGTTATCGTAGCATTTGCCCACTTAAAGAAAGCAACTGCGATTGTAAACAATGATTTAGGGAAACTTTCTTCTGTGAAAAAGGATGCAATTGTTTTTGCATGTGAAAAAGTAATTGCCCGTGAACTGGATGAGCATTTCCCGCTCGTCGTATGGCAAACAGGCAGTGGAACACAGAGTAATATGAACGTTAACGAAGTAGTAAGCTACGTTGCGAACCAGTACTTAAAAGAACAGGGCAGTGATGAAATTGTGCATCCGAACGACGATGTAAACAAATCACAGAGTTCGAATGATACGTATCCTACTGCAATGTATGTTGCACTGAGCCAGGCAGTAGAACACCAGCTGATTCCTGCACTTGAAAAACTTCACGGAACGTTTGAAGAAAAACAGGAGAAGTTTAAAGACATTATTAAAATTGGCCGTACGCACCTTCAGGATGCAACACCGATTACTTTAGGTCAGGAAATCAGTGGCTGGGCATATATGCTTGAAAAATCAAAAGAGATGATCAATCAGGCTAAACAGCAGTTAGGCAACCTTGCTATCGGGGGTACCGCTGTAGGTACAGGTCTTAATGCTCATCCTGAATTCGGGGACAAAGTAGCTGCTCAGATTACTGAACAGACTGGTCTTCCGTTTGTGTCATCACCTAACAAATTCCATGCACTAACTTCATACGATGAAGTTGTTTACGTGCACGGTTCATTAAAAGCGCTTGCTGCAGATTTAATGAAGATTGCAAATGACGTTAGATGGCTTGCGTCCGGACCTCGTGCCGGTCTGGGAGAAATTGAAATTCCTGCAAACGAGCCGGGCTCATCAATTATGCCGGGCAAAGTGAATCCTACTCAGTCTGAGATGCTGACAATGGTCGTAGCACAAGTATTCGGTAACGATACTGCTGTGAGCTTTGGAGCATCGCAGGGTAACTTTGAGCTGAACGTATTTAAGCCTGTCATTTTATATAACACGCTGCAGTCAATTTACCTGCTGGCTGATGGTATGGATACATTTAACGACAAATGTGCTGTTGGAATTGAACCTGTTCAGGAAAATATCGACAGATTCTTAAATAACTCATTAATGCTTGTAACAGCATTAAATCCGCATATCGGTTATGAAAATGCAGCGAAAATTGCTAAAAATGCACACGCTAAAGGAATCACGTTAAGAGAGTCTGCGCTCAATTCAGGATTACTGACAGAAGAGCAGTATGATCAATGGATTAGACCGGAAGACATGATTCACTCTAAAGAGTAGGGGTTTTTCGATGGCAAAAATAAGCTTAATAGATATCGGATCCAACACGATTCGACTTGTGCTTTTTGAATACACTAAAAAACACGGCATAAAGGAAATAAGAAATATTAAAACACCAGCACGTTTAGCGCAGTATATCGATGATGACGGCTATATGGCTGAAGAAGGTATTTTAGCGTTATTAAAAATACTCAACAGTTTTAAGCAGATTTCCGAAAAATATAATATAACTAATATTTATCCCGTGGCGACAGCTGCCATCAGGCAATCCAATAACCGCGATGATATTATAGAGCGTATTAAGTCCGAGCTTAATCTGGATGCTAAAATTATCAGCGGTGAAGAAGAAGCAACGCTTGGATTTGAAGCAACGGTTCATACAATCAGTTATTACGATGCCGTGACAATTGATATCGGTGGGGGAAGTACAGAGCTTACTTTTTACGAAGATAAAGAAATCATTTACAGGACGAGTTTATCGTTTGGTGTGGTTACTTTGAATAAAATGTTTTTTGAAGGTAAAAACCATAATGATAAAGCGGCAATTAAACAGACCAAGAAATTTGTAGAAAATGAATTTAATAAAGTAAACTGGCTGCGTGACCGCCGTGTACCTATTTTAGGAATCGGTGGGAGTGCGCGTAACATAGCGCGTATTCATCAATCGATGATCAGCTACCCAATCGCCGGCGTTCACGGCTATACAATGGTGAGTAAAGATCTTCACGATGTGTATAAACTGCTGAAAAATACAGATACTGAAAACCTGGATGATATCGACGGACTGAGTAAAGACCGTGCTGATATTATTCTGCCAAGCAGCATCGTTTTTAAATCACTGCTTAATGTTGTTGGTGCCAAAGAATTTAAATTCAGCCGTAAAGGACTGCGCGAAGGTATGGCGATGAGAATTTTCGGTGAAGAATATCCTGTTGCTTTTAATAAGTATAGAGTGTTTGAAGACTCTATCGAACAGCTGGCAAATGACTTTAACCTGGATTCGACAGATACTGAAAAACGGACAGAAATCGTTGATCGTCTGTACCATGAGCTTGAACGTCTGGATGTTTTAGCACTGTCGCGCACGAATAAAATGATTATGAAACATGCGGCAGGGATATATTATCTGGGTGACTTTATCGACAGGGATGCGTCGAGTCAGCATACGTATTATTTAATTTCCAATAGTAACATTAACGGAATTGGTCACCGCGACCGCGTCAGACTTGCTCTGATTGCCAGTTATAAAAACAAAACACTGCTTGATTTTTACGCGAAAGAAACAGGTTGGTTTAACGATGAAGAACTGGATGAAATTCAGTCACTCGGTTCTCTCGTTAAATTTGCGAATGCCCTGAATATTTCCAATACGGAAATTGTCGATAACCTTCAATTATCTAAATCAGAAGGCGGCTTCAAACTGAACATCCAGTACAATGGAGACCCTATCGCGGAAGAATATCACTCAGTGCGTCAAAAGAAACATATTGAAAAAATTCTCGGCGGAAATTTATGGATAGATTTTACAGAATCTTAATATTTATACGCTATAATTATCAGAGGCAGGAGGATTATAATGGCTTACAAATTAAATGATAAATCTTACTACAACAACCGTGAGTTAAGCTGGTTGCGATTTAATTACAGAGTACTGACAGAAGCAGGCGATATACGTAATCCTCTTCTCGAGCGATTGAAATTTATAGCAATAACGAGTTCTAACCTGGATGAATTTTTCATGGTTAGGGTGGCTGGTCTGAAAGACCAGGTTAAGATGAACTATGCTGAACCTGACACTAAAACAGGTATGACACCTGAAGAACAGCTGTCGGGGATTGGTGAAATAAACCGTGAAAACTGCCGGATTCAATATGAAACTTACCATGATTTGATGGAGGAACTGGAAAAGCTGAATGTCTTTTTAATGAGACCGCATCAGCTGCATCAGTCACTGCAGGACAAACTGGAGAAGTTATTCGATGAAGAAATACTGCCGGCGTTAACGCCTTTAGGCATCGATGCATATCGTCCATTTCCTAAACTGATGAACAAAAAAATTAATATATTCGTAGACTTATCCAATGAACTCGGCAGACAAACTGCGATTGTGCAGCTGCCGACAGTAATTAAGAGATTTTATGAATTATCTCATGAAGATAAAACATACTTTGTTCTTGCAGAGGATATTATCGAAGAATATGTGTATAAATTGTTTAACGGTTATAAAATCGACAGAACATTCCCGTTTAGAATTACGAGAAATGCCGATTTAACGATACATGAAGAAGGCGCAGCCGATCTGTTAATTGAAATCGAGCGTTTCTTAAAAGAACGTACAAAAGGTGCGGCAGTGCGTCTGGAAATTGACCGCAGCCGTGATGTCACGATTAATGGTTCATTTTTAGAAGACCAGCTGTCACTGCATCATGAAGACGTTTATCGTTTTGATGGTCCTCTGGATTTAACGTTTCTGTTTGAACTGACGGATAAATTAAAGCATAGATTTCCAAAGCTTCTATTTAAGCCCTTTTTCCCTCAGCAGCCGAAATTCTTAGGAAACCAGAATGTTTATGAAGCAGCATTAAAAGAAGATATATTCTTCCATCATCCATATGAATCGTTTCAGCCGATTATAGAATTTGTTCAGCAGGCGGCGCAAGATAAGGATGTACTGGCAATTAAGCAGACACTTTACCGTGTATCCAGTGATTCACCGATAATCGAATCGTTAAAATTAGCGGCAGAAAACGGCAAGCAGGTTACAGTGCTTGTTGAATTGAAGGCGCGTTTTGATGAGGAAAATAACGTTCATTGGGCAAAAGAACTGGAAGATGCCGGATGTCACGTTATTTACGGTATGAACTACTTGAAGACACATAGTAAAATTACGCTGGTTGTTAAAAAAGTGAATAAAAAAATCGTTAAATTCGTTCACTTAGGAACGGGGAACTATAACGATTCGACTGCTAAAACGTATACGGATATGGGGATTATTACGACAGATCCGCGTATCGGTGATGATGCAGTAAACTTCTTTAACTATTTAAGCGGCTATTCGCTTAAGCCGGAATACAAAGAACTGCACGTTGCACCGTTTGAAATCCGTGATATGTTTGGAGAACGCATCGACCTTGAAATCGAAAGTCATAAGAAACACGGCAATGGTTATATCTTTGCGAAGATGAACTCGTTAACAGATAAAAGGATAATCGATAAGTTGCTGCAGGCATCGCAGGAAGGCATTAAAGTGGATCTCGTTATCCGCGGAATATGCTGTATGAAACCAGGGATTAAAGGAGTCAGTGATAACATTAAAGTGATTAGTGTTGTCGACAGATTCCTTGAACACTCGAGGATTTATTACTTCTATCATAATGGGGACAAGAAAATGTTCTTATCTTCAGCCGATATGATGACGAGAAATATGATTAAACGTGTGGAAATTATGTTCCCGATTAATGATCCGAAAATAGTCGAAGAATTAATCGAGGTTAACGAATTGTACTTAAAAGACAATATGAAAGCACGCATGCAGCTGCCGGATGGAACATATGAATATGTTGAAAATGATCTGCCACCGTTAAGTGTTCAGGAAGAACTGATGAAACGTGCGATAGAGAACGGTGAACAGAAGAAAACAGAATTACTGCATGAACACAGCAATATACTGGAACGGATTAAGAGCCGGTTCAGGAAGTAAATAGTGTGAATTGAGGACAGCACCCGGTGAGGGTGCTGTTTTTGTTGTTTTGGAGGTGGAGCGACGCTGTCTAAATCAGGTTGTCTATGTAATTGTCTGTATGTACGATGGTGAACTGACAGTGTCTATTTAATCTAAAAGACAACCAAAAAACCTGCCCCCAAATGGGAGGCAGGTCAAATTATATTATACATCCAGCGTTACGCTGATTTCTTTGTCTGTGATCGGGTGTATGAATGATACTTTGTAGCCGTACAGGTGAAGGTAGGGTGATGGCGGTCCGCCATATAGCTTATCTCCAACGAGCGGAGCGTTTAAGTGTTTCATGTGCGCACGTATTTGGTGTGTACGTCCCGTTTCCAGTTCGATTATCAATTCTTCGTACTTGTCTGTAACTTTTTTACCTGTGATATGAGTAACAGCGTCTTTACCTGTTCTCGTCACATGGAAAATATTCGTGTGCGGCATTTTACCGAGGGGAGCACTGATTTTCTGAACAGAAATTTTACTGTTTTTCTTCACGTGTCCCATGTAAATACGCTTGATGTTATTTTCAGCGAGCATATAATCGAGCATCTTCTTCATATATGCGTTTTTAGCCATCAGTACAACGCCTGTTGTATCCACATCAAGACGGTGAACAGGTTCAACATAAGGGCTGTCAACAGTGTTGATAACATCGTTAACGAGCGTGTCATGTTCTGTCGGTTCATTTGGATGTACTTTTTGGCCAGGGGGCTTAGATGCAATCAGAAGATTTTCATCTTCGAAAAGAATAACAGCCTTTTTAGTACTCTTTTTATAACTGCTTGGTTCACTGAAGTCAGGCAGGGTAACTGTGTCACCTTTACTGAGTGCAGTTTTAACAGACTGTACTTCATTATTAATAAGGATGTCTTTTGACATGCGCAGCCAGTGCAGTTCTTTTTTAGGGATATGAAGTGCGATAAGCATTTCTTCCAAAGTAGTATCATTGAATTTTTCAGGTACGATAAATTTCATATTATTTCTCCACAGTTGCTGTCATAAATTTTTCGAAGCCTTCAGCCGATCCAGGATTACCTTCTAAGCGTTCAACTTCTTCGCCGTTTTCAAAGTAAACAAGTGTCGGTGTTGAGTTAATGTTCCAAGTTTCCCAAGCGTCTTCGTATTCTAAAACGTTAAGCTGAGTTACTTCACCGTCGATGCTGTTGAGTGCATCAGTAAGAAGTGGTGTTGCTTCCTGACAATGTGAACATGTCGGACTCCAGAAGTAGACGAATTCGCCCTCACCTGAATTTACTATATCTTCAACTTCTGCCGGTGTTTTGTTTGCCTGATAATTTTCGTTATCCAGAAGATCGATTGTCGGTCCGCTTAATTCCTCCGGTTCTTTATCAGTATACGGATAATACCCTGATTCACTTAAACTGTCCGGATCTGATGTTTGATTGTTCATAAAGATAAACACTCCAATAAATATAACGACAATTAAACCGATAATGCCGTAGAAAATCTTATTGCCCATAATTAATAACTCCTATTCTTTAATCTTTTTTAATGAAGAATGATAAAATGAAAATAATGATGAATGCAGTCAATGCAAGAAGCGGGATAGTAATAAAACCAGCCCAATTTATATATTGTACTGTACAGGAGACACCCATACAAGCATTGGCGCTGTCACCGAGTGCCGGAATTTTTTGCAATGCATAATGATATGTAGATACCAAAATACCGATTCCGCTCATTACGCGGACATAAAGCCCGGCATTAATATCGTCTTTAATAACGCCTATAAACGACAGCAGCACGATAGGATACATTAAAATACGCTGATACCAGCACATCTCACACGGTTCATACAGTCTGATTTCACTGAAGTACAACGAACCGAGCATGGCGATTAATGACACGATAAAAATCATTTGCATGTATAATTTGTTATTTTTCATATCAGTGCCTGACCTTTCGTTTTTATTTTGTAACTTACTTTTTTATTATAAGTGTTATTTACTGTTTTAAGTGTAACAAATTTCTTACAATTTATTAAAAGGGGTGTCTATTGTGAAAAGTAAACTGCAGCTGTTAAAAGATATCGCAGAGTTTTTAAATACGGAGACACACCGCCAGTCGATGATTGACGGCGCTTTAGAAATGCTGATTGATCATTCAAACTTTAAAACGGGCTGGATTTTCTTTATCAACGAGGACGGTAAACATGAGCTGAGTGCACATTATCAACTGCCGCCGACACTGCAGCATGACAGCCATACTTATCTTTGTAATGATAAATGCTGGTGCGTAAATAAATTTAATAAAGGCGAGCTGTCAAATGCGACAAATATCGTTGCCTGCTCAAGACTGGAAAAGGCTGCCCGGGAAATGCCGGGCGCAAATGATAATATTACCCACCATGCGACGGTACCTTTGATTTCAGGTGATGAGTCGTTCGGCTTATTAAATGTAGCAAGTCCATACAGCACTGAATTTCAAAAAGATGAACTGGATCTTCTGGAGTCTGTGGCATTCCAGCTCGGTTCTACATTAAAGAGACTGGATTTAACAACGCGTGAAAAAGAAAATATGATTATTAAAGAACGCCAGCGGCTCGCACGGGAACTGCACGATTCTGTTAATCAGATGCTTTTTTCCATCGGTATTACTTCACATGCAGCGAAAGCGTTAAAAGACACCGAGCAGACCGATCTTGCTTTTGAAAGAATAGAAAATACATCGAAATATGCAATGAAGGAAATGAAAGCACTGATCTGGCAGCTAAAACCGATTGGACTAGAAAATGGTATTATCGAAGCGGTTAAGCATTATGCCAAGATTCTTGATTTGAATATAGGAATTACCGTCAATGGATTTTATAATATAGCGGATGACATGGAAATAGAGTTGTACCGCATCGTGCAGGAAGGCCTTAATAATATTAGGAAGCATGCAGGAACAAAAGATGCGGAAGTACTGCTGGAAATTACTGAAGAAGAGCTGATGCTCGTTATACGCGATGAGGGGAAAGGATTCATCCCGGCTGAAAAGGTTGGACTCAGCCACGGTTTAACAAATATGCATGAACGTGTACATAAGATGGATGGTGAGCTAGAAATTAAATCCGATAAAGGACTCGGCACCACATTAATTACACGTATAAAACTCGGGAGGTAAGTGAATGTATAATATAATACTGACTGATGATCATCAGGTCGTAAGAGAAGGCATGAAGTTTTTATTATCGACAACATCTGATATTAATGTAGTAAAGGACTTTGACACCGGTACTGAAACACTTAAATATCTTGAAGATAATTATGACAATATTAATCTTGTATTAACAGATCTCGTCATGCCGGAAATGGACGGTATCGAGCTGACTAAATTATTAAAAGAAAAATATAAGCACATTAAGGTGCTTGTACTGTCGAGTTATACGAGTGAAGAATATATACGGCCTGTTTTTCGTGCAGGTGCAGATGGCTATATTATTAAAGAGATGGATGTTGATGAACTCGTTCAGTCGATAAAAAATGTTATAGAAGGGGATAGGGTCGTTCATCCGGATATCTTAAAAGTAATCGATGAAAAAGGGAATATGCCCCATGAAAGAAATGTACTGTCGAAAAGAGAAACTGAAGTGCTGAAGGAGATTGTTAAGGGTCAATCGAATAAGGAAATCAGCGAAGTACTTTTTGTCAGTGAGAAGACTGTAAAAACTCATGTCAGCCATATACTGAATAAACTGGAAGTTTCAGATCGTACTCAGGCCGTTATTTATGCAATTAAATTCAACATTATCGATTTTTAGTACAAAGTGAGAAAAAAATTTAACTCATGAAAACGCTTAACCATGCGTTTTATAGCGGTTTAAAAATAGTTTTACATTAAATTTTATAGACAAATCCACTCTGTGCAAAGTATACTTGGATACATATTCAATGAATTATTAGCTAAGGGGGATACATATGAAAATTGGAAATAAACTCACAGTGTATATTGTAATCGCTTTAATTGCCGGTATTGCAATTGGTTCTATCTTCAATACAATGGCAGACACTGCCTGGGTCCAGTGGATTGATCAATACATATTTAACGTATTAGGACAAATATTCTTAAATCTTATCTTTATGGTAGTTGTACCGGTCGTGTTCATTTCAATAGTTCTTGGTGTGGTTAGTGTTGGTGACCCTAAGACTCTTGGAGTTCTCGGTATAAAAACAATGGCTTTTTACTTAGTTACTACAGCAATTGCAATTTCACTTGCGATTGGTGTTGCGCTAATTCTAAAGCCGGGTGAAGGACAAGCAGACTTACTGCAGACAGAAGAAGTATCTGAATACCGCACAACAGAACTTGAAGGCGGAGATACTCAAATTGCGATGGAGCAGACTTTTGACCAGACGGTTATCAATATTATTCCTGATAATATCTTTATGGCAATGGCTGATCAGAACATGCTTCAGATTATCGCGTTTGCAATCTTTATCGGTGTTGGTTTAATTGCTGTTAAAGAAAAAGCGAGCGGAATTGTTACTTTATTCGAACAGGCAAACGAAGTAATTATGTGGATTGTTTTAGCAATTATGAAATACTTCGCTGCATTTGGTGCATTTGGTTTAGTTGCTACTGCATTTACACAAGCAGGATTCGGTGCAATTCAGCAGCTTGGAATGTATTTTATCTGTGTACTCTTAGCACTGTTTATTCACTTTGCTGTAGTATACGGTTCAGCAGTACAGTTCCTTGCGAAGAAGAGCTTCGTTTGGTTCATTAAAGGTTTTGCTCCGGCGATGTCCGTAGCATTCAGTACATCTTCATCAAGTGCGGTACTTCCGGTATCACTTGAAACAGCACAGAGAAAATTAGGTATACGTAAGAGTATTTCATCTTTCGTACAGCCTTTAGGTGCGACAGTAAACATGGACGGTACTGCAATTATGCAGGGTGTTGCGACAGTATTTATCGCACAGCTGTCAGGTATTGATTTAACGGTCGGCCAAATGGTTACAGTTGTTATTATCGCAACGATCGCAAGTATCGGTACAGCCGGTGTTCCGGGTGTCGGTCTTGTAATGTTAGCGATGGTATTAACAGCAGTAGGACTTGATCCTGCGGCAATCGGTATTATTTTAGGTATTGACCGTCTTCTTGATATGACGCGTACAGTAGTTAACATTAGCGGTGATGCATCAATCGCATTAGTGCTTGATCACCATGCGGATGTTAAAGAAGGCAAGTTCATTAAAGGCAAGAGCAAATACGTAGACGGCAAAATCGTCAACAAATAATTAATACTGAAAGAAGTATGACCGGCAGTTTAACACTGTCAGCTCATACTTCTTTTTTTATTGTTTAAGTAGAATGAAATAAATTGTTCAATAGTGAATAATTAGTGAATTTTTTCATAATCTCTTTAATTTGTAATGATTATCATTTACAATAATATCAGGTAAATTGATATACAAGCATAATTGATTAAGTTTTAATCGTGGTGCTATGAAGGGACGATTTTAATGGATAAGCAGGAATTTACAGAGATTCTACAGTCTAAGTTCAAGATAGTTCGGACGGAGGCTGGATACACACAGGATGCTATGAGCCACACCATTGGATTATCCAAAAAAACGCTGGTACAAATAGAAAAAGAGCGAATATTACCTAATTGGACAACATGTGTCTCGCTTTGCGCACTGTTTAGAGACAGTGAAGTACTGACGAATATTTTTGGCGGAGATCCACTGGAGCTGACACAGGTATTATCACGCGGCTCAGCAATATACCCAAATTATGAAAAAGAAAATATATATTGGGAAACGCTTGAATCAAATAACGGTTATAAATTAGAGTTCAACAAAACGAATTCAATTTACAGAGTGTTAAATGCAGATAACCAGCCGGTTCATGCATCATATATTGAAAGAGAAATAAGAACTTACTTCGAACGCAAAAGCAATCGATAAATTTCAGGCACCCGTGAGGGTGCTTTTTCTTTTATTTCTGTAAAAAGTAATATATAGTTATTAAGTTGAATAAGGGGTGAAATAAGTATGAATCCAATAATCCAGGTCCTTCTGATGGCGCTGATTGGTGCGCTTATCGGGGGAATGACTAATACAATTGCAATTAAAATGTTGTTCCGGCCGTACGAAGCAAAATATTTATTCGGGAAACGTTTGCCGTTTACACCAGGTGTTATCCCGTTGCGCCGTGACGAGGCATCGACAAAACTCGGAGATATTATAACAGGACACCTGTTAACACCGGAAGTATTCGAACAAAAATTAAAAAGTCCGGAAACTGATAAATTAATTATGCACTTTATAGACAGACAGATAGAAACGATCGAAACTGAACGTCTGACGCCGTCTTATTTTTTGGAACGTCTGTCAGCAGGGTTGACTGATAAGATAGTAGATTCATTTAATGAAGAAATCCGTTCTAAAGTTACTGAAGAGGGCACTAAGCTTTACGGAAGAAACATCGATGACATTATGCCTCCTGATGCATTGAACGCTGTAGACACGAAAGTAGCACGTCTCGCGTACGATATAAACGATAAGCTGGTGCAGTATATATCTTCTGATAAAGGTTTCCAGGACATTTATACGATGGTTGATGAGTTTACCGAAAACAGAGGCCGTATTGCACGCAGTATAAAATATGTCATGACGAAAGAATCACTGACAGAGCGTGTTCAAGCAGAACTCTTGAAACTGATTCAGCAGGAGAAAATGATTGATATCGAAACTCGTGTAATTGAAGATGAGTACAATAAAATAAAACAAAGCGGTTTATCGGAACTGGTGACAGGTTCTGATCTCGACAATGTTTTAGACAGTATAATAGAAGTCCTGCAGCAAAAAATTGATATTAGAGAAATATTGAATACACCGATTACTAATTTCAATAAAGAGTTATTCGAACGTTTTAAAGAAAATGGAAAATATAAACTTAAAGATAATTTTATCGATTACTCAGGTAAAAATATGAGTAAGATAATGAATAAACTGCAGCTTGCGGAAGTAATTAAAAAGCAAATCGACGGTTTTGAAGTGTCTAAGCTGGAGAATCTCGTCATGGACGTTGCCAATAAGGAATTCAAAATGATTATGCTGCTCGGCTATGTATTAGGTGGAATTGTCGGAATTGCACAGGGTATATTAGTATTGTTTTTCTAAATAGTAAATTTGTGTTAATGTAACAATATCAAACTTAAAGGAGTTTATATTAATGTCTAATGTATACGATCAGGCTAATGCCCTTGAAACATCATTACGTGAATCAGAAGAATTTCAGCAAATGAAAGAACTTTACAGTAAAGTGAACGAAGATGCTGAATCTAAAAAAATGTTTGATGAGTTCAGAGATATTCAAATGTCATTACAGCAAAAACAAATGCAGGGTGAAGAACTTTTAGAAGAAGATATTCAAAAAGCTCAAAACTCAGCACAAGAAATTGAAAATGACGAAAACATTAAAGGTTTAATGGAAGCTGAACAGAAAATGAGCCAGCTTATCCAGGACTTAAACCGTGTAATCATGAAGCCTATCGAAGAGCTTTATGAAATTAATAATCAATAATTAAAAATATCAGTTGAGAGGCCATGCTGGCCTCTCTTTTTTGTTATAATATTGAGGAATAGAGTTTTTTCGAAGGAATGGTGAACCCAATGGTTAAATTTATCCATGCGGCAGACTTGCACCTGGACAGTCCATTTAAATCCCGGTCTAAAATGCCTAACAATATACTCGAAATATTAATGACAAGTACATATAAAAGCGTCGCGCGGATGGTCGACTTCGCAATTAAAGAGAAAGTCGATTTCTTACTTATCTCAGGTGATATTTTTGACCAGTCGAACCGTTCTTTAAAATCTGAAATTTTTCTGAAGAAAGAGTTCATCAGATTAAAAGAGAAAGGTATATTTGTCTATATGATTCACGGTAACCACGATCCGATATCTTCCGGATTTAAAACAACATGGCCGGATAATGTTTCTGTATTCAAAGAGAATGTTGAAACATATGAAATGCTGAGCTCAAAAGGCGAACGTATTTATCTGCATGGCTTCAGCTATCTGCTGGATGAATCATACGAAAACAAACTTGATGAGTATCCGACAAATACTGATAACCGCGGTATTCATATAGGCTTGCTTCACGGCACGTATGCAAAAACGAAATACGACGCGAAGCGCTATACAGAATTTAATCTTGAAGCACTGAACAACAAGCTGTACCATTACTGGGCGCTCGGTCATATTCACGTGCGGTCTCAGCTGTCGGATTTACCGCAGGTTCATTATTCAGGAAACATCCAAGGACGCCATAAAAACGAAACCGGAGAAAAAGGATTCCTGATTGTCGAAGGGGATGACGTTTCACTGGCGGCAAATTTCGTTCCCGTTCAGGAAGTAATATTTGAAAACCTGGAACTTGATACGGATTCACTTAGAAAAGAAGAACTTTATCAGCAGATTGTTGAATTTAAGCAAAGCTTAAGGGAACAGAACAAGTATATCGTTAATCTCCAGCTGAACTATGACGGGGAAGATGAGATTTCTCAAAGTGACTATGCTGAGCTGATTGAACTGCTGCAGGAAGACGAAGTAAACATTTCTCAGTTCGTCTGGATTGATAATATTAAAGTCTCGTATAATAATGAAGAACAGATAGCATTGCTGAAAGATATTAAAACGAGCTACTCAGATAATGAAGAATTATTCCGAAATGCGGTTAATACTTTGTACATGGATCCAAATATTAACCGTTACCTTCCGCCACTTAATGAAGTATCGCCGGAGGAACTTCTTAAAATGGGTGAAGATCGTCTGAAAATGTTGATGAGGAAGTAGTGAAATTATGAGAATCCTATCAGTTAATATATACGGCTACGGAAAAATTATAAAACAGGAATTTAATACGGATCATGATTTCGTCCAGATATTCGGTGAAAACGAAGCGGGTAAGTCGACGATGATGTCATTCATCCATTCGGTGCTATTTGGGTTTCCGACAAAGAAAGAACAAGAACCCCGGCGTGAACCGCGCATGCATAATTTATACGGCGGCAAGCTGACTGTTAAATTTAAAGACGAACCCGAGCCTGTAGAAATCGAAAGACTTAAAGGTAAGGTTCAGGGCGATGTAAAAGTTTACTTTAAAGACGGTACAACTAAAGGCGAGGAATGGCTCACTAAAAAAATGAATTATATAGATAAGCGTACATACCGCTCAATCTTTTCATTTGATGTGCTCGGACTTCAGGATATTCACAAAAACATGACGGAAGATAAACTGCAGGAATATCTGCTTCGTGCAGGTGCTCTCGGTTCTCACGAATACGATGAGATGCTGAGCGCTATCGATAAGGAGCTTAAATCTCTCTATAAGAGAAACGGCATTAATCCGGTCATTAATACAGAGCTTGAAGATCTAAATGATTTAAGCGATAAAATCCGAGGACTTGAGAAGAACGAGGATGCGTACAAAGCGCTGATTAATGAGCAGGTTAAAACGCTCGAAAGTTTAAATTCTAAAAAGCATGCACTGCATCAGATGGAAATGGTGCGTAAGCAGAAGATGAAAGAAGTCATGTACCATAAAGATATTAAGGACTGGAAACAGCTTGAGAGTAAACTTAATATCGAACCGGTAAACTTCCCTGAACGGGGGATTGAACGCTATGAGTCATTGCGTAACCACGTTAAACAGTCTGCCAAAGATATCGGGCTTCGACAGGAAAAGCTTAAAACACTGATTGCTGAAATTCAGCACGTAAAGCTGCCTGACAAAACGATGGTGAGCTACCTCGAAGCGCTGCAAAAAGAAGAGCCTGAAATTAAACAGCAGAACTTGGAAGTAATGCGTTTATCTAACTCAGTGTCGAATCTTGAAAATGATATTTTAAACTTGCAGAAAGATATTGGCTGGCAGGAAGAACACCCGGATGTCGATGATTCAAATATCGTCCGTGAATCTGTACAGTCGCTGCTGTCGAAATACGATGAGATTATGCTGGAAGAACAGTACTTAATTCGTGAAGTCGATCATCTGAGAGCAGATATAAAACAGCTCGATGCAGAGATTGAAGAATCGTCTCAAAATCAAATCGATGATGTGAGAATGAAGAAAAAACGCGAAGTACTGGACCGTGAGTTTGAGCTGACTGAAAAGAAACGCATGTACCAGCTGATTGAAAAAGATTACGAACGTGAAAAACGCGAACGGGACAGAGTGAAGAACTGGCAGGCAGCACTGATTATTACAATCAGTGTGATTGCAATCTCGATCGGCGTAATGTTTATTATTAATAACAGTTATCTGTACGGCGGCCTTGCACTTGCTGTCGGTGCAGCGGCATTGTTTATCCTGGTTGTTACTAATAACCGGGAACAGGATACGCTGAAGACCGATTATCAGCAGGAAGTTGACTCGCTGCAGGAAGAAATTAATGAACTGAAAAGTGAGCACAATGTCGATTTTGATATTGATGATGCGAAAGACCTGCGGCAGGAACTTAAAGGATTGCGTGCAAAACGCAATTCGTTTGCGGTTAAACTGGATGATCTGAGAGAAACGCTGTCGGTAAATGAAGCAAACCAGGATCATTTAAATATCCAGTTGTCTGAAGCTAAAGAGAAATTAAAAGTAAATCCTGAACTCGACGATAAATATATTGTTGATGCTATATATACTATCCGTCAGATTAAACAGAAGCGTCATCAGATTAGCCGCGAACATCAGGACCTTGATAACATTCATAAGAAACTGAATGATTTCGATACGCGTGTGAGTGAAGAAGTAAGTAAACTTGGCATTCATTACAACAAAACTTCGATATTCCATGAAGCGGGGCAGCTGGCATCAAAACTGAGCAGAGACGAAGCGGCATATTACAGTCTGCGTGAACAGGCCAACCTGCTGGAGAATGAAATAACTGTGTTGGAAGAAAGAAACGGTACTTCACAGCGTGAGCTGAACGAGCTCCTGGACTATGTGGATGCGGATGACGAAGAAGAATACTATTACTATGCCCGGAAATATAGTGAGTATACGGATAACGTTAACCGCTTTAAGGAGTTAAGCGATAAACTGGATGAAGAGCATTTCGATTACGACATTAGAAATGAGCTGTCGGGACGTCTTCTTGCAGACCTGAAAACTGATGAAGATAATATCAGTGCACAGCTGGATAATTTAAATGAACAGATTCAGCTGGAGCAGCAGGCACTTGTTGAAATTAACAATGAAATCAAAGTGCTGGAGAGCGACGGCAAGCTAAGCGAACTGAATCATCTCTACGGTATGCGTAAAGGTGTTGTTCAGAGTCTGGCAGAAGAATATATGTCATTAACATATATCCGCATCTTAATTGAGACTCATATTAAAGCGATCAAAGATGAACGTCTGCCTATAGTTTTAGAAGAGGCGAGGGAAACATTTGAATTCGTAACGAAAGGCCGTTATATTAATGTCATCTACAGTGACGACGGCATTTTCGTTAAACATCAGAACGGACAGGTGTTCCATCCTCTTGAACTGTCGCAGTCAACGAAAGAGATGCTGTACATCAGCTTGCGCTTAAGCCTTATCAGAGCATTAAAAGGCTACTATCAGCTGCCGATTATTGTCGACGATGCATTCGTCCATTTCGACAGCGAACGTACGAAAACGATACTTGATTACTTTAGAAGTAAGTCAGACGACCAGGTACTGTACTTTACATGTAATTTAAATACGAGCATTCCATCTGCTCAAACGATTAAACTGAAAGAAAAAACGAAGTAGGAGGGTTCAGTAATGAATAATATTTCATCATTACAGCCTGGAGATTCAATAGATACATTTTTCCTGATTAAACGCAGTCAGCAGGGTGTAACAACACAAGGTAAACCATACATGACAATTGTGCTGCAGGACCGCACAGGAGAAATAGAAGCAAAACACTGGAACGTATCACCGAAAGATATCGATGAGCTTGTTCCTGAAGTACTGGTTAAAGTTAAAGGCGATATTCTCGACTACCGAGGCAAGAAGCAGATGAAGATTGCAAACTTCCGTGTAGCAACAGCAGAAGACGGACTGGAAGCTAAAGATTTCGTAGAAAAAGCGCCGATTGACGGTGAAGAATTATACGATAAAATCTTAGACTACTGCTTGAAGATAGAAAATGGCAGTCTGCAGCGCATCACACGTCAGCTGCTGACGAAATTCCGTAAAGAGTTCTCATACTATCCAGCAGCAATGACGAACCACCATGACTTTGTGTCGGGACTTGCGTACCATGTGTACTACATGCTCCGCGTGGCAGACTCGTTATGCGATATTTATCCGACGTTAAACAGAAGCCTCTTATTCAGTGGCATCATTCTGCACGATATCGGTAAAGTAAAAGAACTGAGTGGGCCGATTGGGACTACTTACACTAACGAAGGAAACCTGATTGGGCACATCGTAATCGCAACTGAAGAAATTACAAAAGTTGCAGACCAGCTGAACATTGAAGGCGAAGAAGTTATGTTATTAAAACACTTAATTTTAAGCCATCACGGTAAGCTCGAATACGGTTCACCAAAAGTACCGATGGTTAAAGAAGCGGAAATTCTGCACTTTATCGATAACATCGACGCACGCATTATGATGATGGATAAACATATTGATAAAGCGGATAAAGGTTCATTCACGGAAAGAATTTTCCCGCTTGAATCACGCAACTTTTACCGTCCGGAAAGCTTTTAATAGAATAAAGATAATTCCCGCAGAGATGCGGGTTTTTTTATACCAAAAAAACGCAAAGCTCCAGGGCTTTGCGTCTACTCATATTAAATATTATTTAG
>JBQDHL010000016.1:0-3238 GCA_052093725.1 Jeotgalicoccus sp.
ACACGTGTATTTAATGAGATTGTAACACCGATGCTGATTGGCGGATTCGTTACGGTAACGGTAGCATCTGTAGTGGTTGCATCATTTATTATGGGAATGTTATAAAAAAAGGGGTTACTATACAATGAATAAATTAATCATAGAAAATATCAATTTAATTGACGGCAGTGGTGCTGACGTTAAAGAAAATGTAACAGTGGTTATTGAGGATGGAAAATTCACGCATATCGGAAGTACTGTTGAAACGGATGGTGCTGAGATCATTGATGGGCAGGGGAAATACATGCTGCCGGGTATGATCGATACGCATGTACATCTATCGACAGAATTTAAACCGCTGGCAGAACGTGTTGCAACACCATTCTCATATCATTTTTATGAAGCGGCTCAATATGCTGAAAGAACGATTAACGCAGGGATAACAACAGTGAGAGATGCACTTGGAAGCTCACTTGGATTCAAACAGGCGATCAATGACGGCTTAATCGTCGGACCGCGTATGCAGGTTTCAATTAATGCCCTGTCAATTACCGGAGGCCACGGTGACGGCTATAACTATTCAGGAATTGACCTCGGTCTGGTACGACCGTATGAAGGTATGCCGGACGGTATTGCGGACGGTGTCGAAGAAGTTCGTAAGAAGACGCGTGAAATGCTGCGTGCAGGAGCAGATGTGATTAAAGTTATGGCAACGGGCGGCGTATCAAGTCCGACAGACCATCCTAAATTTACACAGTACTCACTGGACGAATTAAAAGTAATCGTTGAAGAAGCGCAGTTTAGAAACGGCGTTAAAGTAATGGCGCATGCACAGGGGCTTGAAGGTATTAAAAACTGTGTTGAAGCAGGTATTCATTCGATTGAACACGGAATATATTTAGATGATGAAGTGATTGAGCAGATGAAATTAAAAGGAACTTACTTAGTTCCAACACTGCTGGCACCGGTGTCAGTAATAGAATTTTCCGATGAGCTCGGAATTTCTGCAGTAGGATTGAAAAAATCAAAAGAAGTAATGGATGACCATAGAGCAAGCTTTAAGAAAGCATATGAAGCAGGAGTAAATATTGCGATGGGAACGGATGCCGGAGTATTTAAACACGGTACAAATTTACGTGAACTTGAACTCATGGTTGAATCGGGAGCAACACCTATGGACGCAATCGTTATTTCAACTAAAAATGCTGCTGAATGTATGGAGATAGACGGTCTCGGACTTGTTAAAAAAGGTTACATTGCAGACTTTATTTTAACTGAAAATAATCCGCTAGAAGATATCGGAATTCTGAAAAATAACGATGAAATTAAAGTAGTCGCAAAAGACGGGAAAATACTGAAAAGCTTATAATTAAAATTAAGCCGTCCGCTGCGACGGCTTTTTTCATGCGTTGAAAGATATGTTAAAGTAATATAACATAGAAAAAGTACAAGCATTCAAAGGGGGATATGCATGAAAATCAGAAAAGCTTTAAAAAATACCCGGTTCGAAAAGATAAAACTATCATTTAACTCAGAGCTTACTGTGCAGACGTTAATTAACGTTCTGACCATCATCGTAGGATCGTTTCTATTCGCTATCGGTGTTAACGGCTTTATGATTGCAGGAAACCTCGGTGAGGGCGGTTTTATCGGTCTCTCTATTATTTTATTTTATGCTTACGGAATACCTACCGCGTTATCAAACTTAATAATGAACTTCTTAATACTTATCGTCGGTTTTAAATTTTTAGGCAGACGAGCAATGCTCTATACAATATTTACGATTCCAATGACATCACTTGCATTATGGGTAACGGAATCATGGCAAATGCAAACAGATGAAATTTTAATCAATACAGTATTCGGCGGGCTGTTTATCGGGATGGGCATCGGTTTGATTATCCGTATCGGTTCAACAACAGCTGGGACGACGCTGCTCGCAAAGATGGCAAACAAATATCTCGACGTCAACGTTTCATATGCACTCCTGTTCTTTGATTTAATTGTCATTACAATCGGGCTGACAGTAATGTCGCTTGAACAGGTGCTCTTAACAGTTATTGCATTATACATTGCAACGAAAGTCATGGACTTCATTATTGAAGGTATGAACCCGAAAAAAGCAGTTACGATTATCTCTCGGGATCCGGATCTGCTGGCGAACTTAATCAATACGAAAATACACCGCGGAGTCACGATATTAGACGGACACGGTTATTATTCAAAAGAAGAAAAAGACATCTTATTTGTTGTTATTAATAAATCACAGCTTAACCGCTTGAAACGACTTATTAAAGCGAATGACGATCAGGCATTTGTCGTCGTGCACGATGTAAACAGCGTCCTCGGAAATTACCTGATTTAATATATTTAAGAAGCGCTGCATCTCAGTTGAGATGCAGCGCTTCTTTTATCGTTTAACGGAACTTAAAAGTACAGCTTCTCCCTGGAATGACTGAATTTTACCGTCCTGCTCCTGAATCCGGAATTTGTGTTTCACATATTCATTGGCACTCAGCATGATATCAGTAAGATTTTCTACCTCATCATCTGTCAGATGCATGCGGGTGCACCAATCTTCAAATTCAAAGAGTTTTTCAAAACGATGCATCTCGAAAATTTCGAAATTTTCCATCTCGAGCATTTGGAACCACTCTGTTTTCTTCCAAGCACGGAAATGACTGTAGTCACGCAACTTTTCGATTTTATTATAGAAATGATCGAATTCATTTTTTTCAGGAGCCGCATTGTCATTCAAAAGGAAACGGCCGCCGGGTTTAAGTACACGGGAGACTTCTTTTATAAAGTCTTTAATATTCGGGAAGTGGTGGGGCGCAATACGGCATGTAACAATATCAAATGTCTCATCTTCAAAAGGCATGTTCTCAGCATCACCTTCAACAAATTCCACATTGGAATGTCCATTGTCCGTGATGAACTTCTTGGCAGACGCAAGCATTTCCGGTGTGAGGTCGAGAGCAGTTACATGATCAGCAAGCGGAGCGAGAGCATTAGCTGTATGCCCGCCGCCTGTCGCGGCATCGAGTACGATATCCGTTTTTTTAACCTGTGCCATTTCTATTAAAGTATTCAAATCTCCGCCAAGACGGTGTATTTTACTGCTAACGTAGGAATCTGCGCTCCGGCCAAACTGATTTTTAACATCTTGTTTATTATCCATAAATACAATCCCCTTATCATTTTTTGATTGAATAATTAGATATCTGTATTAACTTGACTTTATCACATTTTTATAATA
>JBQDHL010000016.1:3248-25091 GCA_052093725.1 Jeotgalicoccus sp.
TAAAACCTATCGTTATTATTAAAGTAGATAACTTAATATTATGAATTTACGGAGCAAAAGTTTTAAAACGGACTGTGTATACTGAAGTAAATGACGTAAACGATAATCCATACAACAGACCAGATTATGATTTTCATACGCATAGATAGTTTATTAAACATATAATGTGACAGCACATATGCGATTACGGATACAGTTAAAAAACGCAACAGTCTCGCAGGAATGGTAAATATAAGAAACAGTACTATTCCCACATATTCAGGTGCAGCAGCTGCAAACAGCTTATATGGTACACCGAAGATGGGACCGGTAATCAGTGCGGTGAGAGTGCTGTCTTCCATAGAGTGGTGGACATGTTCAATCATATATTCATGGGTAGCGGGGATGCCGAGCATAATCGTTTCGACGTATTCAGCATCAAAACTGCTCCACAGAAATATAATGATTCCGCCGAACATTGCACCGGCCATGGCGACTATATTCGCATAAAGAACATATTTAAAATTCTTCGTCCAAAGGGCATGCAGCGACAAAATAACATCCGGAATGATAAAAAACAAAGTTGCTTCACTGAGTCCCCATATAAATATAATCATCATCATTACCATTCGTTAAATTGTCCTTCCTCCTGTAATGTATCCATACGCTCATTTACTTCAATCATAAAATCATTGCGGTTATCGGTATAGAAAAATTTATCCCCGACGAATATATCAACAAAGAACGGTACAAATACAAAAGAGCCTTTCGGCAATGATTTACCGAGTCCATGTATAAAGAGCGGCACTATAGGTACTTCCGGTTTTTCGCGCATTAGATAATATATACCGCTTTTATATTTACTCAGCTGTTCTGCTTCGCCGCGTGATCCTTCGGGGAATAAAATAATGATCCCATCGTTTTCCAGCGCTTCAAGTACAGGTTTGAACATTCCTCTGAAGTCGCGTGTCATCTTTCGTTCTATCGGTATAATGTTCATTACTTTCGTCGAGAAGAAAGAGAGAAATTTATTCTTCATAAAGTAATCTCCGGCGGCAACAGGACGAACTTTTGCAAAGCTTTTCCCTCTAAATAGAGACATCAGCACAAGTGTATCAAGATGGCTGTTATGGTTTGCAATAATCACGCACGGGCCTTTATCCGGCAGCTTGTTCTTACCGCGGATATTCAGGCCTAAGACAAATAATATGACTGGTCTTACTAATAGAGCAAACAGTATATTTTTCATAATCATCACCTAAAAGTAGAAGTATCTTGTAAAGTGGAAAAACAGCGGTGCTGTATATGTCAGCGAATCGACACGGTCAAGTATCCCGCCGTGTCCGGGAATAATTGCTGAAGTATCTTTAATATTTAAATCACGTTTTAATGCAGAGATATTAACGTCACCGATAAAGCCGGTTAAACCGATATACAATCCGGCAATGATGCTCGCAAAGAGCGAGAATGGTGTAATTAACGGTGCTAAAATAACAGCGAGAACTGTTGTAGTCAACACACCGCCAATAAATCCGGCCCACGTTTTATTCGGTGATACTTTCGGAATGATTTTCTTTTTACCGAGCATTTTTCCCCAGATAAACTGTGCGACATCGTTTGCCTGCGTAAGAACTACTAAGAATAGTACAAGTCCCGCACCGGCGACGCTTTCTTCACGTCCTGGCAGAACGAGCAGAAAGGCCAGATGAGACAGCCCGAAGACCATGAGCATGACTCCCCATTGCACTGTTGCAATAGAACGGAGAAAGTTTTTTGTTTCTCCGACAATAATTGCCTGAATAGGAATAAGCAGAAACATGTAGACGGGAATGAACACGATAAACATTCCGTACCAGCCGAGATATATTAATAAAAACTGGATAGGAATTGTCATGTAGGCCCAGAACAGTACAAGTCGGTGTGCCCGGTTAAACGGTATAAGCGAAAAATATTCTTTTAAGGCAAGGAAACAGAGCAGTGCCATAAAGATGAGTGAAATTGTCGAATGAATAATAAGAGCAAATGTAAAGATGATGAACATTATCCACCACGAGCGGATGCGCATTTCTACTTCTTTCAGTCCGCTGCTGTTATTTTTCTGTTTCATAACCTTAGTAATAATCGTAGAAATTATCAGCACCGCTACAATTCCAATTAATACGTAAAGTACTTCATCTGTCAGTAGATTTATATTCATTGTGTTTCCTCCAGTCCGCCAAGAACGCGTTTGTAAATATTAATTCCAATTAATACTGATGCGATAGTGAACACGATATGAAGAAATGGTTCAAGCGGGACATTGAATAAAAGCAATAATGCGACAGCACCGATTAAAAATGCGCGGTCACTTTTTCCCATCGGCCCGTCATAGCGCCTTTCTCCTGCAGTAACTTCCGACAGGACTCCAGCCATCTCACTAATAATTGACAGTGAAATAAAAATAACTACACTCGCCGGAAAGGTTTGAGTCAGGAGTAAAAAAGGAATGAATAATGCAGTGTCACTGATAACATCTGTCAGTTCATTTAAAAACTTGCCTAGACGGCTCTGTAAATTAAATTTTTTAGCGAGGACTCCGTCAATCGCGTTCATCGCCATACGGAAAAACATGAATACCGGAATGATGGCATAGATCCAGGATGATTCATAATTAAAATAAAAAAGCACACCTATAATAATTGACAATAGGCATGCTGATATTGTCACCTGATTTGGGGTGACATGGTTTTTATGAAGAAAATTTACGAACGGCATAAGCGTCTGCTGGAATTTTGGTTTTAATTCATAAATACTGATCATTCAAAATCACTCCAATATTCTATGGCCAAAAGTTAATATTTAATTTCCCGATCGAGCAGATATAATATGATATTGTCGTTTTCTGCGATGAGTTTAAAGCCTTTGTACTGCAGCCATGTTCTCGAAAAAGAAGTGCGGTAATGTTCATGTGAAAGTATGTAAATTTTACTGACATCCTCAGTTGCTTTTAAATAGGCATCGAGTAATTTCGAACCAATGCCGGACGTCGGATGACCTGCATGCATTACAATCTCAGCGATATACTGATTGTGATTGCCATCGCCGCTTGAACGGATAATACCGACCAGCTGTTCATCATGGGTAACACTGATACAGTAATCCGATTTTAAAATATTGCTGTAAAGCTTATCGTAATCTCTATATAATTCCGTGTCTCCGGATGTGTAAAGTTCGACGATATCGTCCTGTGACATATTTTTCTCAGTTGTAATAGTAACCATGGTTCACCCCGTGTTTATTGTAGTAACTAATTATATCAAGAATTTTCAGATATTGAAAGATAACACATGATTGTTTATAATCATAACTGTATGCGGTTTCAAAGAAAAGTGAAATGTAAAAAAATACTTTAAGAAACAGGGTGCGGTAAATGGAACTTCAATTATATTTTTACCATCATGAAATCAGCATGTCACCAGAAGTGGTATTCAGCACGATTAACAATGATGAGAAACTCTTAAATACGATAGAAAAATTAACAGATATCGAGTACATAAACAGCACTTCAAACTCGAGAGAGGCGGGGACGAGAGGAATACTTCAATACAATGGTGATGCTGTTGAAGCTGAAATCGTCCAGTACAGTTCGGACAGAAGAATAGAAGTGGAAATAGAAATTCCGGCGGGAAGATTAGTAACGATGTTCAATATTGTCCCGGTGGAAGATCGTTCAGAAGTGACTATATCGACAAAGCTCCTTACTGATTCCCCAGTGAGTTTCGCGCTCTATGCACTTAAAATACCAGCTGTTAAAAAGCAGTTTAACAAAAATATGGATAGACTCGAACATAACTAACAGCTCTATGCATAACTTGGAAGGAGACCTGGAATGGATGTAAAACAGTACGCAGAAGATGCGCTGACAATTAATCTCGGCAGCGCAGTTGATGAAAAAATTAACAGACAGCTTGTACAGCTGAAAGCGGCTGTCACAGAACTGGAATTAGAAGGTATCACTGATATCGTTTTATCTTACACGAGTCTGATTATTTATTTTGATGTACTTAAAGCTGATTCAAAAAAAATTACAGCAGCCTTAAAAGCACTGGATTTAGAAAAACTTGAAGATATGGAATATGCATACAAAGTCGTTAAAATACCGGTTTGTTACGGCGGGAAATTTGGACCGGATATCGAACGTTTTAAAGAAAATGGCTTAACACCAGAAAAAGTGATTAATATGCACAGCAATACAGAGTACCTTGTCTACATGCTCGGGTTTATGCCGGGATTTCCTTTCCTCGGAGGACTTAACGAAAAACTGTTTAAAGCGAGGCTGGACTCACCGAGAACTAGTATTCCTGCAGGATCCGTCGGTATCGGCGGACAGCAGACCGGCATGTATCCTTTTGATTCACCGGGCGGCTGGAATCTTCTTGGAAGAACACCAGTTCCTTTATACGACAGTACACGGGAAGATGCGATTTTGTATGAAGCTGGTGACAGAATTATTTATACGTCAATTGATGAAGAAGAATACGACCGGATAAAAGAAGCATACGGTAAAGGTGAATATACAGTGGATATTGAATACAGAGGTGAAGAAGATGGCGCTTAAAATTATTAATCCGGGATTGTTTACAACGGTGCAGGACTTCGGTCGCTACGGCTATGAATCATATGGATTCACACCTGCCGGTGCAATGGATTATGAAAGCTATTACCTTGCGAATGCACTGCTCGGCAACGACCTTGACTGTGCTGTGCTGGAAATGACGTTATACGGAGTAACTTTTGAAGTGCTGCATAGTACGAGTATGGGGACCTCGGGAGCAGATATGGAATTGACAATCAATGAGCAGCCATTTGATATCGGTGCTGCTGTGGACCTTGTTAAAGGCGACATAGTAAAATTCGGCGGTGTTGTCAAAGGTGCCCGTACATACGCTGCTTTCAGCGGCGGACTGGATTTGCCAAAAGAACTCGGAAGCTATGCAACGCATACGAGAAGTAATATGGGCGGCTTTAAAGGAAGAGTACTTAAGGCCAGAGATATTTTACCGGTTAAAGAAAAAACAGTCGAACATCATTTCAGAAAAATCACTAAAGAACTGGCTGAAGGCAATGAAATACGTTTTATTCCGGGCCAGCAGCACGACAGATTCGATGCTGATAATAAAAAAGTATTCACAACAAGTGAATACACTGTAACGAAAGACAGTGACCGGATGGGTTGCCGTCTTGATGGTGCGGCGGTTGAAGCAGCAGACGATGACGATATCTTAAGTGAACCGACGCAGTTCGGCAGCATTCAGGTACCAAAAAACGGACAACCGATTATTCTGCTGGCTGACAGACAAACTGCAGGCGGTTATAAGAAAATCGGTACCGTTGCGAAAGTAGATTTCCCTAAAATTTCCCAGAAGAAACCGGGTGAGACAATAACGTTTAAAGAAATAAGTGTTGAAGAAGCGGCTGGTCTGTATAAAGACAGTCTGACAGCTTTAACAGACGGAAGTTATATTGAAACTTCGGTGAAATTTGGACATGCTAGACGGCGGGATGCATTAAGTGTTATGCAACTAATGGAGGGATAAGACGATGGATTTTAAAGAAATTAAAAAACTGGTTAAATTATTAAAGGAAGAAGATCTGGCAGTACTCAGTATCTCGGATAATGATACACATATTCATATCGAGCAGAAAGGCGCGGTAATTTCAAGTGAACCTGCGTCACAGAACAATGCTGTTCCGGCAGCCGAACAGAATGGAAAATCTTCAGGATTGATTGAAATAACAGCCGGACAAATCGGCACGTTTTATAATTATAAAGATGAAAACAGCGATGAGACATTCGTTTCAGAAGGAGATAAAATCGCGAAGGGTGATCAGATCGGTTTTATAGAAGCCATGAAAGTATTCAATGATGTTAAAAGTGAAGTTGCAGGTGTGGTTGAAGAAATTACACTAGCAAATGGAGATGCTGTGGAATTCGGCGACGTATTGATTCGTGTACGTCCGGAGGAGGCGTAACAATGAAGAAAGTTTTAATTGCGAACCGCGGTGAAATCGCGGTAAGAATTATCCGTACGTTAAAAGAGATGAATATTGCGAGTGTTGCGGTATATTCTAGCGGTGACAAAGATAGTCTTCACGTTGCACTGGCAGATGAGGCTTACTGCATCGGCGGGCCGAAAAGTGCCGACAGTTATTTAAATATTGATAATATTTTACAGGCTGCATTAATGTCTAAAGCAGATGCAGTTCATCCGGGTTACGGGTTTTTATCGGAAACACCTGAATTTGCTAGGCGGACTGAAGAGCTCGGCATGATATTCATCGGACCGGCACCTGAAACTATGGAAAAGATGGGCGACAAATCCATGGCGCGACAGACGATGGAAAAAGCAGGTATACCTGTTATTCCCGGCAGTGATGGCATCGTGAAGTCAAAACAGGAAGTGAAGATGCTGGCAAAGGAAATTATTTATCCGGTTGTTATTAAAGCTGTTTCAGGTGGCGGCGGTAAAGGAATGCGTTTTGCACACAGCGATGAAGATGTCGACAAGTTATATGACGAAGCAAAAAAAGAAGCGAAAAGTTCTTTTAATGATGATCGTCTATACATCGAAAAATATATCCCGAAAGCGCGTCATATTGAAATTCAGGTAATCGGTGACGGCAAGGGCGACGCAATTCATTTATTTGAGCGGGATTGTTCAATTCAAAGAAACAACCAGAAACTGCTCGAAGAAGCCCCGGCGACAATTCTCAGCGAGTCGGAACGTGCTGACATTACGGAAACGACTCGGCAAGCGATTGCCAAGCTGAATTACCGCGGTGCAGGAACGATTGAATACTTATATGTGGCCGCGGAGAGAAGATTTTATTTTATCGAGATGAATACGCGCGTGCAGGTTGAACATACGGTGTCGGAAGAAGTGACCGGCATCGATATTATCAGAGCACAGATTAACGTGGCATTTAATAATGATATCGGGATTACGCAGAATGAAGTGAAACTTTCAGGTCATGCAATTGAAGCACGTATCAATGCGGAAGATCCGGATAACCGCTTTATGCCTTCTCCTGGGAAAATTGATAAAGTACATTTTGGTCTCGGGAGAAATGTCCGTGTCGACACACATATTTATAACGGCTATTCCATTCCACCTTATTACGACTCGATGATTGCTAAAATTATCGTTAAAGCTGATAACCGTAAAGATGCATTATTCAAACTGAAACTTGTTCTCGGAGAAACTGTTATCGAACCGATTAAGACAAATTTAGACTTTCAGTATTATCTTGCGGGACATCCGAAAGTTTTAGAAAATGATTACGATATTAAGTTTATTCATACAGAAAATATTATTGAGTAAAGGGTGATTTAATTGAGTAAATTAACGATTGATTTAAATGCGGACCTCGGAGAGAGTTACGGAAATTATAAAATCGGCAGCGATGCTGAAATTATTCCGCTGATCTCATCAGCAAATGTAGCCTGCGGATTTCATGCGGGTGATCCCCGTGTCATGATTGAAACAATTAAACGAATTAAAGAATCCGGTTCAACAGGTCTTGGAGCACATCCGGGATTCCTGGATTTAATGGGCTTCGGACGACGTTACATGGAGCTGCCGGATGATGAAGTGCATGCAATTATGCTTTATCAGCTGTCTGCACTAGATGGTATTGCCCGGACATATGGGCTTGAACTTAATCATGTTAAACCGCACGGCGCTTTATATAATGCAACATTTAAAGATGAAATTTTAGCACGCGTTATTGCCCAGGCAGTTAAAGACTTTAATCCGAAGCTGAAATTGATGGGGCTTGCGAATAACAATTTAGTTAAAGCGGGAGAAGCTCTTGGTCTTGACGTCATCAATGAAGTATTTGCCGATCGTGCTTATGAAGATGACGGCACGCTCGTATCACGGAGTAAAAATGGTGCAATGATTTCCGACAGCAACATTGCGATAGAACGCGTTATTCGTATGATTACCGAGGGTAAGGTAGAAAGTATCAATGGTAAAGATGTGGATATACAGGCGGACAGCATATGTGTTCACGGCGATGGGGAAAAAGCATTGGAATTTGTTAAAGAAATCAGACGTCAGCTGGAATCGAAAGGGATTTCAATCGAAACGTTATAATTAAGGGGTGCACTTATGGAGAATAAACCGAAAATTACAGCCGCGCAGCGGAGACTGCTGTTCGGTGCGGTGTTCCTGATGGCAACATCTTCAATCGGACCTGCATTTTTAACACAAACAACAGTATTTACACAGCAGTTCATGGCGAGTTTCGCCTTTGCAATTTTAGCTTCTATCGTTATCGATATCGGTGCACAGCTTAATATATGGCGCGTACTGTCAGTCAGCGGAAAACGCGGACAGGATGTAGCTAACGAAGTGTTTCCAGGACTCGGTTCACTAGTTGCAGTACTTATCGTCATAGGCGGTTTTGCATTTAACATCGGTAACGTTGCCGGTGCGGGACTTGGTTTTAATGCGATTTTCGGCTGGGATGTAAGGGTAGGTGCCGCAATTACAGGTATCTTTGCAATTATTATATTTTTAATTAAAAACGGCCGTGCAGTTATGGATATCGTGACACAGGTGCTCGGTGTACTGATGATTGGTATCGTTGCTTATGTAATGATTATTTCAGAGCCGCCTGTTGCTGAAGCGGCGAAAAGAGCGATTATGCCTGATGATCCGATAGCAATGCTTCTGCCGGTTATTACATTGGTTGGGGGGACAGTCGGCGGTTACATTACTTTCGCTGGTGCCCACCGTTTAATCGAAGCGGGTATGACGGGTGAGAAGAACCTTCGCTTTGTCAGCCACGCAGCGAACTGGGGAATCTTAACGACTGGTGTTATGCGTGTACTGCTGTTCCTTGCAGTACTTGGTGTACTGAGTCAGGGTGCTGTATTATCAGAAGAAAACCCGCCGGCGTCGGTATTCGAATTTGCACTTGGTGATATTGGTATGAAAATATTCGGTGTCGTGCTGCTGGCAGCTGCATTATCTTCTGTAATCGGTGCAGCATACACAAGTGCGAGCTTTATGCGTTCATTTAATACGGTGTTTGACCGTTATAACAATATCGTGATCGTTGTCTTTATTCTGACATCGACATTAATTTTCCTGTTTGTCGGCCGTCCGGTAACACTGCTTATTCTGGCAGGTTCATTTAACGGATTGATTCTACCGATTACTCTCGGCGCGATACTTCTTGCGTCACGTAAGAAGAGTGTTGTTGGAAATTACCACCATCCGACGTGGATGATAGTATTCGGTGTTGTCGCAGTAATCGTTACATTAATCGCAGGACTTCTGTCGCTGCAGGGTCTTGCAGACTTGTGGAATGGATAGGTGATTAAATGAATACTGAAAATATCAGAATGAATATCAGAACTGGCGAGCATACCGGACCGACTTCCGGTATTACAGGTGATAAAGTACAGGCGAACTTGGCAATACTGCCAAAAGAATATGCTTTTGATTTTCTGTTATTTGCGATGCGCAATAATAAGCCGGTACCAATTATTGAAGTGCTTGAAGCGGGTGATTTTGTTAGTAAGTATGCAAAAAACTCCGATATCCGTACTGACGTTCCGCTTTACAATATTTATAAAAATGGTGAGCTGACAGAGACTGTCAGAGATATTAAAGGTTACTGGCGCGATGATTTTATCACGTTTTTAATTGGTTGCAGTTTTACATTCGAACAGGCAATTTTAGATGGCGGCATTAATATTAAACATATTGATGAAGGGCGTAATGTTGCCATGTTTAAAACGAACATTGAAACTGTACCTGCAGGAATCTTTTCAGGGGAGACCGTAGTTTCGATGCGCCCGTTCAAGAGAGACCTTGTAGATCAGGTGATCAGTATTACAAATGAATTTCCGAACATGCATGGAGGACCTGTGCATGTTGGAAGTCCGGAACAGATTGGCATAAACAATATCAATGAACCTGATTATGGTGAGAGCATTGAAATTTCTCCGGATGAAGTTCCGGTATTTTGGGCATGCGGTGTAACACCTCAAAATGTTGTGCTGAATGCAAAACCTGAAATTTTAATCAGTCATGCACCTGGACATATGTTTATTACTGATATTAATAATGAAGAATATAAAAACTAAAACCGGGCTTCTGCCCGGTTTTTTGCGTATCTAAGCATAATATAGTCGAAAAACGGACGATAATCACAGATATTTAAGTATTGACATTTAATATACGTACATTATAATTAATATCATAACTAATGTTCGTTAAATAGGAGTGCATACAAGATGACAGTGGGTATTATTATGGGCAGTTCATCAGATTGGGAAACGATGAAACACAGTGCTGAAATGCTTGATTATTTCAAAATAAGCTATGAAACGAAAGTTGTCAGCGCACATCGTACACCTGAAATGATGGTTGAATACGCAAAAAATGCAACAGCAGACGGCATCGATATTATTATTGCCGGCGCCGGCGGCGCAGCACATCTGCCGGGCATGGTTGCATCATTAACACACGCACCTGTAATCGGTGTACCGATAGAGTCAAAATCGTTAAAAGGAATGGATTCGTTATTGTCCATCGTGCAGATGCCTGGAGGAATTCCGGTAGCCACACAGGCTATAGGTGTCCCGGGTGCTAAAAATGCAGGACTGATGGCGGCAAGAATAATCGGTATATCAGACTCTGAAGTTTTCGCTAAACTGGGCGAATACACGAAAAGTCTTGAAAAGAAAGTTGAGGATATGCAAAATGACCTTAAGTAAACGTTTATATCCGTCAGCTGTTATCGGTATTATCGGCGGCGGACAGCTCGGGAAAATGCTCGCACAGAGTGCTCAGCGAATGGGATACAAAGTTGCGGTACTCGATCCGTCAGAAGATGCTCCAGCACGCAGCATGTGTCACACTTTTATTCACGCTGATTTCAGTGATGAAGAGGCGCTGATTAAATTAAGTGATATGTCAGATGTTGTCACATACGAATTTGAAAATATTGATGCGCATATTTTAAAAAATCTCGTCTCTGACTATTACGTACCGCAGGGTTCAAAAACAGTACTGACACTGCAAAATCGTACGAGTGAAAAAATTGCAATTAAAGAATCAGGTGCGAGTATCGTACCATTTGAAAATATTTCATCGGAAGAAGATGTAAAGGCATTTGCTGAAAAGCATTCGTATCCGTTAATTGTGAAGACGACAACAGGTGGCTACGATGGCAAAGGCCAGTATTACATCGGTTCGGAACAGGAATTATTAAATGAAAATATACCATTTAAAGATACAGCATTTATCGTTGAGAAATATATAGATTTATCGAGAGAAGTTTCATTAACTGCAGCACGAAGTGCGAGCGGAGAAATAATCTATTTCCCGCTGCAGGAAAACCTTCACCGCAATCAGATTTTATACCGTACAATCGCACCGGCAAGAGTCAATTATTTTGAAAAAGCGAAAGCTGAAGCTAATAAAATTTTGGAAGCAATGTTGTTCGTCGGCGTGTTTACAATCGAATTCTTTATAGATCAGGACGGGGAATTGTACGTAAATGAAATTGCACCGCGACCTCATAACTCAGCACATTACACGATTGAGGCATGTAATATAAGCCAGTTCGATGCACATATTTTAAGCGTAACTGACCAGCCGCTACCAGAAGTGTATCAGCACAAAGATGCAATCATGATGAACCTGCTTGGTGAAGATTTGGACAGATTGGACCTTGAATTGTTTGATTATTCCGAATGGAATGTTCATTTGTATGGAAAATCAGATCGTAAACCAGCAAGGAAAATGGGACACGTCACAATACTAACTGATGATATCGAAGGTGAACTCGAAAAACTGAAAAAGAATTTTGAAAAAGAATCATAGTAGTATTTTATCGTAATTAGACTGAAGCACTGATTGAAGTGAAAACTAAATTTACAATAAGCTGGAGGAAATTAAAGATGAAATTCAATGAACCGACAAACCAGGAAATTAAAGAACAGAAACTTTACGCAGAAATGGGCTTAACAGATTCAGAATTCGATAATATTAATGAAATTTTAGGCAGAGAGCCTAACTATACTGAAACTGGCATTTTTTCTGCAATGTGGAGTGAACATTGTTCTTATAAACACTCAAAACCATTTTTAAAACAGTTCCCGACTGAAGGCGATCATGTTTTAATGGGACCCGGCGAAGGTGCGGGTGTTGTGGATATCGGTGATAACCAGGCGATTGTGTTTAAAGTCGAATCTCATAACCACCCGTCAGCTGTAGATCCGTATCAGGGTGCTGCGACTGGTGTCGGCGGTATTGTCCGTGACATCGTATCTATCGGTGCACGTCCAATCGGTTTATTAAACTCACTTCGTATCGGCGAGCTGGATGACAATCAGAACAAGTGGCTGCTTCGCGGTGTCGTTGACGGTATGTCAGACTACGGCAACACGATGGAACTTCCTGCAGTGTCAGGCGAAGTGGAATTCGATGCAGCGTATCACGAGAATCCGTTAGTTAACGCAATGGGTGTCGGGCTGATTACTCACGATAAGATTCAAAAAGGAACGGCAAAAGGTATCGGCAACAAAGTAGTATATGTAGGTCTTCCTACAGGCAGAGACGGAATTAACGGCGCAAGTTTCGCATCAGGTGAACTGAGCGATGATAACCGTCCGGAAATTCAAAAAGGCCATCCTGAAGCAGGGAAACTGTTAATGGAAGCAACGCTGAAAGCAATCGACATGAAAGAACTTGTCGGAATTCAGGATATGGGTGCAGCAGGACTGACATCTTCAAGTGCCGAAATGGCGGACAAAGGTGATTCAGGAATGAATCTTTATCTGGACCAGGTACCTGTGACTCATGCAGATATGTCACCGTACGAAATGATGCTGTCGGAAACACAGGAGCGTATGCTTCTCGTTGTTGAAGATGGTTCTGAAGATAAATTTTTAAATATGTTTAAAGAAATGAAGCTCGACACTGCAGTAATTGGTGAAGTAACTGAAGGCGATCGTCTGAAACTTTACTATGAAGATGAAGTATATGCTGACCTGCCTGTAGCACCGCTGTCGGACGATGCACCTGTTTATATTTTAGAAGGAACTGAACCGGAGCAGGACGAAGCGCGTACAGATTACAGCGATGAAGATCTTGAAACAGCATTTGATAACTTAATTTCACACCCGACAATTGGAGATAAATCATTTATTTATAATGAATTCAACAGTACGGTTGGCGGCAATACTTTGCAGGATTCAGGTTTCGGTGCCGGAGTTGTACAGATTGAAGGTACTGACAAAGCAGTAAGTATGGTACTTGACGGTAAGAGCCGTTATGTATTTGCAGATCCTTACAATGGCGGTAAAGAAGTTGTGGCACAGACATTCAGAAGCATTATCGCAACAGGAGCTGTACCGTTAGGTATGACGGACTGTCTGAACTACGGTTCTCCTGAAAAACCTGAAATATACAACCAGCTTGATAAGTCGACTAAAGGTATGGCGGAAGCATGTCTTGCATTATCGACACCGGTTGTTTCAGGTAACGTCAGTCTATATAACGAACACAGCACAGGCGGGATTCTGCCGACACCGGTTATCGGAATGGTCGGTCTAATTGATAATATTAATCAGTTGAAACATGAAAGTGTTAACGAGGGCGACACATTGTACTTAGTTGGTGAATTAACACCGTCATTCGCAGGAAGCCAGCTTGAAAAACAGCTTGAAAATACAATCCGCCAGACAGAACGTTCAATCGACCTTGAACTTGAATACAAACGTGGAATGATGCTGCGTGAAAAACTTATTAACGGTGAAATCAATAAAATTGCTCCGCTTGGACGAGGCGGTCTGATTGCTAAACTTGCACAACTTGCGAGCTTCAACAATCTCGGTCTTGAAGTAAATATCGACGTCCGCAAAGATTTATTATTTGCAGAAGGCGCTTCAAACTATATCGTCGCAGCACCAGCCGGTCTTGATATCGAAGGTGCAGTTGAAATTGGTAAACTATCAGGCGATAAATTTATCGTTAAAGTACAGGATTTCGAAATTAATCGTGAATTATCAGATGTCAGAAGCGCATGGGAGGGGGCAATCCCGTCATGTATGAACTCAGAGGGCTAAATGAAGAGTGTGGTCTCTTTGGTATTTGGGGACACCCCGAAGCCAGCGAATTAACGTATATGGCATTGCACAGTCTGCAGCACCGCGGTCAGGAAGGGGCGGGTATCGTCGCTTCCGGGGGTGATTATCTGTTCGGCGCACGCGGTATGGGTCTTTTGACTGAAGCCTTGTCGCAGACGCAGCTTGAATCATTAAAGCCATTTTCCAAGTCAATCGGACACGTACGCTATGCAACTACCGGTTCGAGTGCATTATCAAACGTTCAGCCATTTTTATTTAAAAGCCATATTGGTGATCTTGGTCTTGCGCATAACGGCAACATCGTTAATGCATTACAGATTAGACGCGCACTTGAAGATGATGGTGCAATATTCCAGACGACTTCCGATTCGGAAGTGTTTGCCCATCTGTTAAGACGTGCTAAAGGACCGACGAGAAAAGCACGGATTAAAACAACACTGCAGCAGCTGAAAGGGGCATTTGCGTTCACTATATTACATGAAGACGCATTAACGATTGCTCTCGATGATCACGGTGTTCGTCCGCTGATGCTTGGTTCGTTGGACGGCGCATACTGTGTTGCCAGTGAAACATGTGCATTTACTGCAATTGGTGCTGAGTATATCCGTGATATTGAACCTGGTGAACTCATTACAATAAGCGACGACGGCATTGATTTTGACCGTTATACAGATTTTGAAAATCCGAATATGTGCTCGATGGAATATATTTATTTTGCGCGTGCAGATTCAGAGTTCCGCGGCACATCTACGTACACGATACGTAAAGCGCTCGGAGAAGAACTTGCAAAAGAAATGGATGTTAAAGCGGATATTGTTATCGGTGTACCCGATTCAAGTCTTGCTGCCGCAAAAGGGTTCAGCGATGAATCGGGGATTCCGGGCGAACAGGGGTTATTAAAAAACCGCTACGTCGGAAGAACATTTATCGCTTCGGGTCAGGAAGCACGTGAACGTGCAGTCCGGATGAAGCTGTCTCCGGTAAGAGACATTGTCGAAGGCAAAAGTATTATTGTGATCGACGATTCAATTGTGCGCGGGACGACGAGTAAATTTATCGTTAAAGCATTGAAAAAAGCAGGCGCTAAAGAAGTGCATATGGGTGTGTCTTCACCGCCTCTTAAAAACCCGTGCTATTACGGTATCGATGTGTCGACGCACGCGGAAATTATCGCCTCGTCGAAATCGACTGACGAAGTACGAAAAGAGATTGGTGCAGATTCATTAACTTATTTATCTGTTGAAAAAATGCATGCAGTGTATGAGAAATACGGCTCACGCGGTCAGTGTGATGCGTGCTTTACAGGAAATTATCCGATCGAAAATACTGACGGCCTGCTGCCTCAGGAAAAAGATGCGAAAACGAAAGGAGTATAACGATGTCTGAACAATATAAAAAAGCCGGTGTCGATATTAATGCCGGATATGAAGCGGTCGAACAGATGAAGAATCATGTAAAACGTACGATGCGTCCGGAAGTAATCGGAGGCCTTGGAGGATTTGGTGCAGCATTTGATTTATCACAGTTAAATATGACAGCACCTGTACTCGTGTCTGGCACTGATGGTGTCGGTACAAAGCTGAAACTTGCTATCGATTATAACCGTCACAATACGATTGGTATCGATGCTGTTGCAATGTGTGTGAATGACATTATTACAACTGGTGCAGAACCGTTATATTTCCTTGATTATATAGCTGTGAACAAAGTGGTTCCTCAGCATATCGGTGAGATTGTTAAAGGTGTTTCTGAAGGTTGCGTGCAGTCAGAATGTGCGCTGATCGGCGGAGAAACTGCCGAGATGGGTGAAATGTACGGAGAAGGCGAATACGATATTGCAGGATTTGCAGTAGGTGCAGTTGAGAAACATGAATATATTGATGGTACTTCTGTTAAAGCAGGCGATAAAATTATCGGACTCGCATCAAGCGGCATTCATTCAAACGGTTACAGTTTAGTCCGTAAAATTATTGCTGATAACAATATCGATGTAACAGTTGACTTAGACGGTGACAAGCTGCTTGATCTGCTGCTTGAACCGACACGTATTTACGCAAAGGAAGTTAAAGCATTAAAAGATAAAGTAAATATTAAAGCGATGAGCCATATTACCGGTGGCGGATTTATCGAAAACATTCCGAGAGCACTGCCTGAACACTTAGGCGTCGACCTCGATGTTAAAAAGATTGAAGTGCCTAAAGTACTGGCATGGCTCCTTGATCAAAGCGGCATGAGCAGTGAAGAAGCATACAACGTCTTCAATATGGGAATCGGATTTATAATTGTGGTCTCTGCAGACGAGGCTGATAAAGCACTTGATATACTGAAAGACTTTGATTATCGGAGCAGTGTGATCGGTGAAGTTACTGCTGAGGCAGGAATTGAAATCAATGGTTAAAAATATTGCTGTACTGGCTTCCGGCAGCGGCTCGAACTTTGAAAATCTTGCATTAAAAAGTGCAGAAATCGGATTCGAGATTAAAGTGCTGGTCACAGATTCGCCGGATGCATTTGCGGTTAAACGGGCAGAGAAATTAAATATTCCTTCGATAATTGTTGACCGCAGTGCATACTCCAATAAGCAGGAATTTGAAAAAAGCATCAGAGAAGCCTTATCAGGTTTTGATATTGAGTATATTGTACTGGCAGGTTTTATGAGGATTTTTTCGGCTGAATTTATTAATGCGTATAAAGACCGCATCATTAATCTGCATCCGTCACTGCTGCCGTCTTTTAAAGGCAGAAATGGCATTGAAGATGCTTACAATTACGGTGTGAAAGTGACCGGTGTGACTGTGCATTATGTGGATGCAGGAATTGATACAGGTAAAATTATTGCACAGACTGCAGTTTTAGTAGAAGAAGATGAAACGCTTCATTCATTAGAAGGAAAAATACATCAGGTGGAGTATGAGTTATACCCCGCCGCTCTGAAGAAAGTACTGGATGGGAGAGTTTAACTATGAAAGCATTGCTGAGCGTATCGAACAAAACAGGAATAGAGAAATTTGCTGAAGGACTGATTGAAAACGGCTATGAGCTGTATTCAACGGGCGGCACGTTTAAAGCATTACAAGAAGCTGATATTGCTGTAAATCAGGTGAGTGATTTAACGGATTTCAATGAGATTATGGATGGCCGCGTCAAAACACTGCACCCGGCTGTTCACGGTGGTATTTTAGCAGACCGCGACAATGAAGCACATATGAAAGACCTTCGTGATAATAATATTGAGACGATTGATCTCGTTGCGGTCAACTTGTATCCATTTAAAGAGACAGTGCGAAAAGCAGATGTCACTGAAAGTGATGCCGTTGAAAACATTGATATCGGCGGTCCGACGATGCTGCGTGCAGCTGCGAAAAACTATAAGCATGTCACGACAGTCGTCGATCCGTTTGATTACGATGAAGTATTGGAGCGTATTAAAGATAACGCTCTTGATGAAGACTTCAGAAAACAGCTGATGATTAAAGTGTTCCGTCATACGAATGACTATGATCAGGCAATTGTAAACTTTTTTGCACAAAGTGAAAAAACACTTCGTTACGGTGAAAATCCGCATCAAAGTGCAAAATACGTTAAAACTTCAGACGATAGAAACACAATTCTTAATGCCGATGTACTTCACGGTAAGGAACTCAGCTACAACAACATAAGAGATGCAGACAGTGCATTTCAGCTGGCGAAGAAATTTGATTTACCGGCAGCAGTTGCTGTAAAACATATGAACCCGTGCGGTGTCGGTACAGGGGATACACTTTCAGATGCTTTCCAGAATGCATTTGATGCTGATAATCAATCTATTTTCGGTGGAATTGTTGCGCTTAATAAGACTGTGGATGCGGCAACAGCAGAAAAATTAAGTAAAGTATTCTTAGAAGTGATTATTGCTCCGTATTTCTCAGAAGAAGCCTTAAATATTTTAACAGTGAAGAAAAATATCAGACTCTTACAAGTTGATTTCACTGAAGAAGATGTCCAGGATGAGTTTGTCAGTGTCTCAGGCGGCTACTTGGTGCAATCACGTGACACTGGAAAACTTGATAAAGACTCGCTTGAATATGTGACAGAGAAAAAACCTGATGATGAGCAGTTAAAAGCATTGGTACTTGCATGGGAAGTATCAAAACATGTGAAATCGAATGCGATAGTACTCGCCAACAGTAAACAGACAACAGGAATCGGTGCGGGTCAGATGAATCGTGTCGGCGCACTGAAAATTGCTGCAGACCGTGCAATTGAGCTTGGTGAAAATGTAGTCCTTGCAAGTGACGGTTTTTTCCCGATGCCGGATACTGTAGAAAATGCACATCAGTACGGCATTAAAGCAATTATCCAGCCGGGCGGTTCTAAACGTGATAATGAATCAATTGATTTTTGCAACGAGCACGGTATTGCAATGGTATTTACAGGAATGCGTCATTTCAAACATTAATACTGGAGGACGAAAATCAATGAATGTATTAGTAATTGGCGGCGGCGGACGGGAGCATGTTCTCGTTAAAACCTTAAGTCGGTCAAAGCATACAAAAAATATTCATGCAGCACCCGGCAACAGCAGCATGCTGAAATATGCAACTGTACACAGTGATATTAAGGATTCTGATATTGAACAGATTGTTGAACTCGCCCAACAGGAAAATATTACCTGGGCAGTTGTCGGTCCGGAAGCGCCGCTAAATGCAGGTGTTGCGGATGCTCTTGAAGCTGCCGGCGTGAAAGTGTTTGGACCGAGAAAGCTTGAAGCACAGCTCGAATCATCAAAAGCTTTTGCGAAAAACATTATGATAAAATACGGTATTCCGACTGCTGAATATCAGGCATTTACAAATTTAATCGATGCAACGGAGTACATCAAACAGCAGGGTGCACCGATAGTTATTAAGAAAGACGGGCTTGCTGCAGGAAAAGGTGTTGCTGTTGCGATGACTGAAACTGAAGCACTCGATGCTCTAAAAGAAATGTTTGTTGAAGGGGAAAATAATCCGGTCGTAATTGAAGAATTCCTTGAAGGTGAGGAGTTCAGCTTAATGGTGCTCGTTAACGGTGATTATATATTACCGTTCGATATTGTGGCGCAGGATCATAAACGTGCATATGACAGTGATACTGGACCAAATACCGGCGGCATGGGTGCATATGCTCCTGTTACGCATATCGGTGAAGATGTTATTGATGAAGCAATCAATAACATTGTTAAACCGATGGCGGATGCAATGGTTAAAGAAGGAATGGATTATTTCGGCGTCATGTATCTCGGTGCAATTATTACTAAACACGGCGTTAAGACGATTGAATTTAATGCACGCTTTGGTGATCCGGAAGCACAGGTGCTGCTATCGCTTTTAGAATCGGATTTTATCGATGTACTGGAAGCTGTAAAAAATAAAGAACCGTATGAACTCAAGTTCAGCAGAGATTCGATGCTTGGTGTAATTCTGGCATCACAAGGCTATCCAAAAGCCTATGAAAAAGGTGCGTCAGTTATTATTCCCGAAAGGCTAGAAGACGAAGTATTTAACAGCGGACTGAAACATATTGAAGATGAGCGTTATGAGACAGCAGGCGGCAGAGTAATGCTTGTTACAGGGCGAGGCAGTACGCTTGAAGAAGCAAAGCAGACAGCGTATAAAAATACTGAACAGATTGAATTTAATAATGAGGCGTTATTTTATCGTAATGATATTGGCGAACGCGGCGTTTAGACAGGTGATTATTTCACCTGTCTTTTTTATTACAAAAAATGGGTATAGCGGAAATTATCAATTCATAGTATACTAATATGGATTTTGAAAATTGGAGGAATAATAATGAAGAAATTATTAATGCTGTTTATGACAGTATTTATGCTGATGCTTGCAGCATGTACGGATGACAGCAATGTTGAAGAAGAAATTACTGACCCGCCGGAAGGTGAATCAGCAGGCGGAGAAGCAATTGACTTCAGTATCATGTCATTACCGAACTCACTTGATCCGCATGCAGCAAACGACGGTTATTCACTTTATGTGATGACAAACATTTACGAAACACTTGTAAAACTTAATCAGGATTTGGAACTAGAGCCGGGTCTTGCTGAGAGCTATGAACAAATTTCAGATAAAACATGGGAATTTAAATTGCGTGAAGGTATTAAATTCCATGATGGCAGCGACTTCAATGCAGAAGTAGTAAAAGCTAACCTAGACCGCGTACGCGATGAAGAAGTTGCATCACCGCTTTCATTCCTGTTTACGGAAATCTCAGACGTTGAAATTATTGACGACTACACGGTTAAAATACATACAAACGAACCATTTGCAGCACTGCCGGCTCACCTGGCGCATCCAGGTGGCCATATGATTAGTAAAGAAGTAATTGATAAAGATTACGCTCAAATGGAAGAAGGCGGCAACCCGCTGACTGAAGTTAACCGTACACCAATCGGAACAGGATTCTTTAAATTTGAAGATATTACTGAAGGTGAACAGATTACACTAGTACGTAACGAAGAATACTGGGGCGAACCGGCAAAACCTGAATCAATCGTATTTAGAGCTGTTCCGGAAGACCAGTCACGTATCGCTGAGTTAACATCAGGTACAGCAGATATTATTTATCCGATGGACCCGAATGATGTTGCACAGGTAGATGCAAACGAAGGCAGCGAAGTTCAGCAGCGTCCAAGTGCGAACATGACGTACTTAGGTTTCAACACTGAAAAAGAACCATTCAACGATGAAAATGTACGTCTGGCAATCGCATCGGCAATTGATAAAAATGCGATTATTGAAAACATTTTAGTTGGTATTCATGAAAAAGCAGAAACACCGTTAAACCCTACAGTACATGGCTACAGTGAAGACCTTGAGCCAATTGAGTATGATCTTGAGCAGGCGAAAGAATACATGGCTGCAAGTGATCATCCTGATGGATTCACAGCAGAAGTTGTACTGAACTCAAGAACACACCAGGATGTTGCAACTTACATGCAGGAAGTATTATCTGAAATTGGCGTAGATCTTGAAATCTCGCTGATGGAAGCAGGCGCATATCAGGAATATACAGCGAACGGTGATCATGAAATGTTCATGGGCGGCTGGGGAACTGTAACACTTGATGCGGACTACGGATTATATCCTATGTTCCACTCTGACAACATTGGCGCACCAGGAAACAGAACAAGATATTCAAACCCTGAAGTCGATGAATTACTCGACAACGCACGTATAGAGATGGATGAAGAAAAACGTCTTCAAATGTACGAAGACGCACAGCAAATCATCATTGATGAACAGCCTCTCATTCCTGTATTCCACACTAAATTATTAACGGGAATCAACTCTGATTTAGACGGTTACTTCCAGTATCCGAGCAGTTTCCCTTACCTTAAGAACTTAGAGTAAGATAATAAAAATCCATCGGCTGGAATCAGCCGGTGGATTTTTTTAATGTAAATCGATTTTGAAATGCACACCTGTTTCAGTTGGCATAACAGTAAATGAACCGTTATGAAATTCAACCGCATCTTTAATAACAGAAAAACCGATGCCGTGATTTTCATTATTATCTTTAGAGGTTATACCGTGTTTCATAAAACTCTCTGCAGAATTGTTGTCCATGCCGACACCATTGTCTTTATAGTGTATGCAGATACCATTATCTTCGTCCGATAAATGTATATCTATATCTGGGTTTATTTTATTATGATCCAGACTATTTTCTATAAG
>JBQDHL010000017.1:0-25091 GCA_052093725.1 Jeotgalicoccus sp.
CGTATTGTTATCGTTTACATAAATAATTAATATTTATGTGTAATTTAAATAAAATAAAAAACCGGAAGAGTTTTTCAGACTCTTCCGGCTAAATATTTTCTTATTTACGATTTCTGCGGTCAACGTTGTCTCTTCTAGTACGCGCAGGATCTTCTCTGTCAATTTCATTTAAATCTTCTAGCTCCACTCCGCTCTGATGGTCGTATTCACGGTCAGTAACCGGGTGATCAATATTTCTTGAATCAATATTATTATCAACAGCCGATGCTTCTTCCTCATCAATACGACTGAACTTACGTGTACTCTCGATATCATCGTCATGTAAATCTTTTTCATTGTTATAACCGTATTCAGAATCTCTGTTCTGATGTACTTTAACATCATCGTCATCCGGAGATGATGCTACACTGTGCTGTTCAGTTCTGTTATCTTGTTCAGTTCTGTTATCTTGTTCCGGGCGGTATTCATTGCGATCTTCACGTGGATGATCATCCTCCGGATTTTCATTTTTAACTACTAAATCCTTACGTGCAAAAAGCAGAATTGCTGCGATGACGAAGAATAGTGATGAAATTAAAGTAACTACTAAAGGTGCTGCAAGAATTGCTGCAAGTAGTAATAAAATCCCCGCTAAAATTCTGCGTCGCATATTCAGTAAACCGATAATCGCTACAATTAAAGGCAGTGCAAGATATAGTGCAACCATCCAGACGTTACCCATGATACCAAGGGTCATATCAATCACTGATTGCGGATCAGCCCCCTGCAGGTCCACTTGTCCCAGCTGTGTTTCTAAATCTGCTGTGACGCTGTTAATTGTTGCTGGATCATTCATAGTAACTAATGAGAAAAACAATATCCCTGCTGTAAATGCCAACAGTATAAGCCATCCAAGCCAACCAAATATTCTTTCAGCAATGCGGCTGACAGGTTTTACAGTTTGTGTGTATTCTTTTGCCATATTAATCCTCCTAAATTGTCTTTACTTGTTAATACCCATGTCACATTTTTTTAATCAAGTAACGTTTTAAATTGTAAAAAATCTCATTAAATACGGGGACATTATATTATGACAATAGTTTTTATGGTTTAATTATGTCGGCTGGCTCTGCATCTTTAAGCTGCTTAATCAGCATATAAGGAACTTTCCCGCTGACTTTTTCATACTCTTTAAAAAGTGTTTTTTCTTCGGATTTTGACGGCACAATTTTTTTAAAGTCTATATATGCTTCTTCAAATTTTCCTGCCAGCACGCCTTCTTCATAACCGATTTCAACTGCCTGATAAAAAGACATTACATGCAGTATTTCTTCAGTGCTCCAGTCATAATCCAATGGATATGAATACTCATTGTTCATTATTTTTACCTCCAAATAAAATAAAGGCCAGAGTGGTTAACCCTGACCCTTAAAAATTTATAAAATTACATTGAGTGAATTGGACGACCTAAAGCAACTTCAGCTGCTTCCATCGGAATTTCACCTAATGTCGGATGCGCATGAATTGTTAATGCGATATCCTCAAGTGTCATACCAGTTTCAACTGCAAGACCAAGTTCAGATATAATATCTGAAGCACCGTTACCAGCGATTTGAGCACCTATAACAAGTCCGTCTTCTTTACGAGCCACAACTTTAACAAAACCATCTGTTTTGTTAAGTCCAAGCGCTCGTCCATTTGCCTGGAATGGGAACTTGCCTGTAACAACTTCGATACCTTTTTCTTTAGCTTGGTTTTCGTTGTAACCAACTGTAGCCAGTTCTGGCTCAGTGAAGCAGACTGCAGGCATAGCGATGTAATCAACTTCTGATTTTTCACCGGCAATTGCTTCTGCTGCAACTTTACCTTCGTAGCTTGCTTTGTGAGCAAGTGGAAGTCCATCAACGATATCGCCGATAGCATAGATATTTGAAATGCTTGAACGAGACTGTTTATCAACTTCGATTAAACCGCGGTCAGACATTTTAATACCTAATTCTTCAAGACCAAGCTCATCAGTGTTCGGTCTGCGACCAACTGTAACCAATACGTAGTCCGCTTCAACTTCCTGAGTTTCATCTTTTGCTTCGTAAGTTACTTTAACGCCGTTTTCTGTCTCTTCAGCAGATTTAGCCATTGCTTTAGTAACAATCGTAGCGTTTTTAGATTTAAGATTTTTCTTAACTAACTGAGTCATCTGTTTTTCGAAACCGCCTAAAATGTCAGCTGTTCCTTCAAGTATCGTCACTTCTGTACCAAAGTTAGCATAAGCAGAACCAAGTTCAGTTCCGATGTATCCGCCGCCGATAACGATCAGTTTCTCTGGAGCTTCTTCAAGTGCAAGTGCACCTGAAGAGTCTAAAATACGACCGCCGAATTTAAATCCTGGGATTTCAATCGGACGTGAACCTGTAGCGATGATTGCATTTTTAAACTCGTAAGTTTGTGACTGCTTATCATCCATTACTTTTAATTTGCTGTCGTCTACGAAGTAAGCTTCACCTTTAACAACATTGACTTTGTTGCCTTTTAAGAGCATGTCAACGCCGCCGACAAGTTTGTTTACTACGCTGTCTTTAAACTCCTGAACTTTAGAGAAGTCTAATTTAACGCCTTCAGTAATAACACCCATGTCTTCAGAGTTTTGAGCTTCCTGGTAACGGTGTGCTGATGAAATCATTGCTTTCGATGGGATACACCCAACGTTTAAACAAACACCACCGATATCCGCTTTTTCTACTAGTGTTACGCTTTGGCCAAGCTGTGCTGCACGAATTGCAGCGACATATCCGCCGGGACCTGCACCGATTACAATTGTATCTGTTTCAATAGGAAAATCTCCAACTACCATTTTAACTACCCCTCCATTAATAATAAATCTGGATTATTAAGCAGACGCTTAATATGATTTAAAGCATTTTGAGCTGTTGCACCGTCGATCTGTCTATGGTCGTAACTAAGTGATAGTGCGAGAACACGTGCTGCGACAATTTCACCGTCTTTAACAACAGGCTGTTCTTCAATTCGGCCAATGCCTAAGATAGCAACTTCCGGCTGATTGATAACAGGTGTAAACCACTTGCCGCCAGCCGATCCTAGGTTGGAAATTGTTACAGAACCGCCCTTCATCTCTTCAGATGAAAGTTTGCCGTCACGTGCTTTTGTAGCGAGTTCGTTTATTTCATCAGAAATTTCGAACATTGAAAGCTTGTCTGCATCTTTTACAACAGGTACTACTAAACCTTTTTCAGTATCTGCCGCAATACCTACATTATAGTAATGTTTTTGAATGACTTCAAATGTTTCATTATCGATTGATGTGTTTAATTCAGGATACTTCTTAAGTGCCGATACAAGTGCTTTAACAACGTATGGCAGGAATGTTAATTTAACATTTTGTTCTGCTGCGATTTCTTTGAATTTCTTACGATGAGCCCAAAGCGCATCAACTTCAATTTCATCGATATGCGTCACGTGAGGAGATGTGTGTTTCGAATTAACCATTGCTTTCGCAATCGCTTTTCTCATGCCGCTCATCTTCTCGCGTGTTTCCAGTTCACCTGTCTGCTGTTTAGCAGGTGCTGTTTTAGTTGTTTCAGACGCAGCTGATTTTTCTTCAACTGATTCTTCAGTTTGTGCAGGTTCAGCTGATTCAGAACCAAAGTTTTCGATATCTGCTTTAAGAATACGGCCGTTTTTACCAGTGCCCGTTACTTCTTTAATATTGACATCATTTTCGCGTGCAAATTTGCGGACAGAAGGCATTGCAATAACTATCTTATCGCTGTCTGCTGTCGAGTTCTCTGCCTGTTTTTCTTCTTTATTTGGAGTTTCTTCTGAAGCCTGTTCTTCATCTGCAGGTTTTGCTGCATCGTCAGCTGGTTTCTCTTCAGGTTTTTCTTGAGCTTTCTCTTCAGAACCCGAATCTTCGCTGCCGTCGTCGATAGTTACGATTGTCGTACCGACTGTAGTAACTTCGCCTTCTTCGATATGAATCTTAGAAACTGTTCCATCTACAGGAGATGGAATTTCTACGACTGCTTTATCGTTTTGAATTTCTACCAATACATCATCTTCATTAATTTTATCGCCTTCGGCTACTAACCATTTTGCGATTTCCCCTTCGTGAATTCCTTCACCGATGTCCGGGAGTTTAAATTCAAATGCCATAATTATTCCTCCTATATATTAGAATCTAGAAATCCAGGACTTCTTTTGCACGTTCAATGATATCATCTTTGTTCGGTAACCAGACGCTTTCAGCCTGCGTAAACGGATAAACTGTATCCGGTGCAGTAACACGTTTGATTGGTGCTTCAAGGTGCAGAATCGCACGCTCTGATAATTCAGCTACAACGTTAGCTGCAACACCAGCCTGGCGCTGTGCTTCCTGGATAACTACTGCTCTGTTAGTTTTCTTAACAGATTCGATTAGTGTGTCGTAATCTATAGGTGAAACTGTACGGAGATCGATTACTTCAACGCTTACGTCTTCTTTTTCAAGTTCTTCAGCAGCTTTCATTGATTCTTGAACCATAGCACCGTATGCGATTAGAGTAATGTCTGTACCTTCTTGTTTCACGCTTGCTTTACCGATTTCAACTTCGTATTCCTCTTCAGGAACGTCTTCACGGAATGAACGGTATAATTTCATATGCTCAAGGAAAATAACAGGATCATTTGAACGGATAGCTGAAATTAAAAGACCTTTAGCATCGATAGGATTTGACGGAATAACTACGCGTAAACCAGGTGTCTGAGCCATCAATCCTTCTAATGAGTCTGCGTGAAGCTCAGGTGTGTTAACTCCCCCGCCGAATGGCGCACGGATAACGATTGGTGCTGACTTAGATGCACCTGATCGAACTCTGTGGCGTGCAATCTGACCTGCAATACCATCCATTGCTTCAAACAGGAAACCGAAGAACTGAATTTCAACTACCGGACGGTAGTCTTCTAAAGTTAAGCCTAAACCTAATGACACGAGGCCGCTTTCTGCAAGTGGAGTATCAAATACACGGTCAACGCCGAATTCTTCCTGCAAACCTTCTGTTGCACGGAATACCCCGCCGTTTACGCCAATGTCCTCACCAAAAACAAGAACATTCTCATCATTTTTAAGTTCTGTAGCCATAGCATTAGTAATAGCTTGAATCATCGTCATTTGTGCCATAATTATTTAGACTCCTTTCCTTTATAGTACTCATACTGTTCTTCTAAGTTAGATGGTTTTACATCGTACATAAGATCCATCAGCTCAGTTACAGATTGTTTTTCAGTTGCATCTGTTTCTTTAAGTGCGGCTTTCACATCTTCTTTAGCCTGTTCAATTACTTTATCTTCTTGTTCTTTAGACCATAATTTTTTGCCCTCTAAATAAGTGCGGAAACGTACGATTGGGTCTTTTTTCTCCCAGTCAGTGTCCTCATCAGAAGTTCTGTATCTTGTCGGATCGTCTCCCGCCATCGTGTGCGGTCCGAAACGGTAGCACAGTGTTTCGATAAGTGTCGGCCCGCCTCCTTCAACTGCACGGTCACGTGCATCTTTCGTTGCTTTGTAAACTGCAAGTGGATCCATGCCGTCTACAAGAACTCCCGGGATACCTGCTGCTACTGCTTTTTGAGCAAGTGTTGCAGCTTTACTCTGCAATTCTCTTGGTGTTGAAATTGCATAGTTATTGTTTTGGATAACGAAGATTGCCGGTGCATTGAAAGCTCCTGCGAAGTTGATTCCTTCATAGAAATCTCCTTGTGAAGTTCCGCCGTCACCAGTATACGTAATTGCTACGTTTGCTTTACCGCGTTTTTTAAGGCCGAGTGCCACGCCTGCGTTTTGTACATACTGCGCGCCGATAATAATCTGCGGGCTGAGTGCATTTACGCCTTCAGGGAACTGGTTTCCTTTATAATGTCCGCGTGAGAATAAGAATGCTTTAGTCAGCGGCAAGCCGTGCCAGATTAACTGAGGTACGTCGCGGTAACCTGGAAGTACATAGTCCCCTTTTGATAATGCATAGTGACTCGCAATCTGCGATGCTTCCTGACCAGCAGTCGGAGCGTAGAATCCTAGACGTCCCTGACGGTTAAGTGCAGTCGAACGCTCATCTAAAACTCTAGTCCAAACCATTCTCGTCATTAATTCAACGAGTTCCTCATCAGATAATTCAGGATCCATGTCTTTGTTGACGATTTCGCCTTTTTCATTCAAAATCTGAAGCATTTCAAATTTAGCTTCTATATCTGAAAGAACATCAACCGGATTAAATTTCTTATTTGCTGCCATGTGTGTTCACAATCCCTTCTAATTTGTTTAGTAATTATATTCAGTTTATCACATTACTGTTCTAACAGTAAATCAAATACAGGCGTAACAGAATGGAACAGAGTTGTCATGTCAGCGTTTTCATCAGTGATACAGTTATAACTGTACTAGTAACACTTTGAATTCTTAGTTATTTTCAAGTATTTGCTCTATTTCACCTTTTAACTGATTAATCTTTTCAGTTTCAGCTGCAAAACTCTCGGATGCTTCATTAATTGGTTCGCTGTATTCGGCAATTTTATTTAGATGCTCATCAACTGCATCCTGCGTAATTTCTTCTTCTCCTAAATATTCAAACAGTGTCTGTTCCGCTTCGAGGGCTTCTGTGTATGTATCCGTCATTGTTTTATGTGCGTCAAAACGCGAGTTCATAGCTGATACTAATGAATCAGCTTCTTTCTTATACTCTTCATTAGAAATATCTTCCGCCGCTTCACGTGCATCATCAAACGCTTCATTCGAATCCGCAATCAGAACACGTTCTTCCTCCAACAGCTCAAGACGTTTTTTAGTATTTGTCTGCAGCTCATCACTGATGCCGTTAATCTCTTCAATATCAGCATTGTTTAATTCTTCCTGCAGTGCTGCTTTAGAACCTTCCAGTTCATTATATTGCTCGTTCAATTCAGCAAGTCCCTGTTCTTCACCAAGACTGCCGGTGAACTCATCATAAAAATCATTCAGCTCAGATTCAGCATTGCTGCACGAAGATAAAAACAGTGCTGCACTGCCTAATAATAAAATAATTTTTTTCACTCGAAATGTACCCCCATGTTATTTAAAATTTTATCAATATTTACAATACCATTTTAACGCAAATATAATGTATAATAAACCGAGTGTTTGAAACAAGGAGGTTTTATCGTGCTGACTATGGAAAATATTGTGCGCGACGGTCATCCGATGCTGCGTAAAAAAGTAAGCGAAGTGGCAGAAATCGATGCACAGACAATAGCAGAATTAAAAAGTATGAGAGAATATCTGATTAACTCACAAGATCCTGAATTGAGTGAGAAGTACTCTCTCAGACCGGGTGTTGGACTTGCCGCACCTCAGATAGGTCTCAATAAACGTATGCTGGCTGTGTATGTTGAGGATGAAGAGGGTAATCCGGAATATGATTACATGCTGATTAATCCTAAATTGATAAGTCATTCAGTAAATGAAACTTATTTACCGGGCGGTGAAGGCTGCCTGAGTGTTGACGAAGAAATTGAAGGCATTGTTCAACGTAAGAAACGCATTCGCATCAGTGCTGAATCAATCGATGGAGAAAAAATCGAGATTAAAGCAAAAGGTTTTTTAGCAGTTGTACTGCAGCATGAACTCGATCATCTTAATGGTGTAATGTTTTACGATCATATCGATAAGAATGAACCGTTCGAGCCGCGTGACAATGCACAGCCGCTTGAATAATTCTGCATTATAAAAAGACGGTGTCTGTCTAATCTACAGGCACCGTCTTTTTTAAAATTAAATAAAATCATCTTTTCTAATATTATAGTCAATATTTTTATCGCGCAGTTTGCCAATCAACATATTCATCTCTTCTTCATTAATAAAAACCGGGTCTTCCCCGTGAGGCATATACATATCTGTATTGGTGTCCGCACCACTGCTGTAATCAGCATAAACGTAGTTCATAACGACCTGTTCATCCCGGACGTTGAACTCAATACCCGTAAACATTTTATCGTTTCTCGTCTTTTCATTCTTAACCTTCGACATAATCTGTTCTATCTTCACAGTTTCCCCTCCCTTGGTACTATTATAAAGTCTTTGCAAGTACCGAGTCTATATTGTAAAATGAGAATAAGTATATAAGGGTGTGATAGTATGCTTAGAAGGTTACGTGAGAAACTGAAGAGAAAGTTGAAAAGCATCCTGGGCAGAAAAGGTTTATTGCGCAATGAATACATGAAGGGTAAATAATACCCTAAATAATGTGCTTAAAAATTTAGGCACATATTTTTATTTTTTATATTTATTTTTATTAATGATAATTAACTAACAAAGGAGTCATAAATTATGGCAGTATTTAAAGTATTTTTCCAACAAGACACGGACACGCGTATCATCAGAGAAGACACGCAGATTCGTTATGTCGAAGCAGAAACAGAAGAAGAGGTTCGTAACTATTTGAAAACGAGCCAGAATAATATTGAATTTATCCAGGCACTTAGTCCCGCGCATCTGGAATATGAAAAAAGCAACAACGAAGATTTTAAAGTAGAGACTATTGCATAATGACACTTGAATCAAATGAAGTAGGTGTATTCGCTCTTGGGGGACTGGGAGAAATCGGGAAAAACACATATTGTATCGAATACAAAGATGAAATTATTATAATCGATGCAGGGGTCAAGTTTCCAACAGATGCTGAACTTGGCGTTGATTATGTTATACCTGATTACACTTACTTAAAAGAAAACGAAGATAAGATCAGTGCTCTGATCGTGACACACGGCCACGAAGATCACATCGGCGGTATTCCTTTCTTATTAAGACAAATTTCCGTACCCGTTTACTCAGGTCCGCTTGCTTTAGGGTTAATCCGCAACAAACTTGAAGAACACCGTCTTCTTAACCAGACTGAGCTAATTCCTATCGATGAGGACACTATTTTGAAATTCAAGCACATCGATATTGAATTTTACTTAACAACTCACTCTATTCCTGAAGCATATGGTGTTATCGCACGTACGCCGGAAGGCAATATCGTCCACACTGGTGACTTCAAATTTGACTTCACTCCTGTCGGCGAACCGGCAAACCTTGCGAAGATGGCTAAACTTGGTGAAGAAGGAGTGCTTGCACTGCTTTCGGATTCAACTAACGCCACTGTTCCAAATTTCACTATCAGTGAAAAAGAAGTCGGTCAGAATGTTGAAGATATATTCCGTAAATGTACGGGCCGTATTATCTTCGCTACATTTGCATCGAACATTTACCGCGTACAGCAGGCAATTGAAGCTGCAGTAAAATTCGATCGCAAAATTTGTATTTTCGGCCGCAGCATGGAAAACAACATTAAAATCGGTCAGGAACTAGGGTACATTACAGCGCCTCCTGAGACGTTTATCGAACCTAAAATGATCAATAAAATTGAAAAACATAAAGTTATGATTTTATGTACCGGTTCACAAGGTGAGCCAATGGCTGCACTGTCACGTATTGCTAACGGTACTCACAGACAAATCAGCATCATCCCTGATGATACTGTTGTCTTCAGTTCATCACCTATTCCGGGTAACACTTTAAGCGTCAACAAAACTATCAATGCTTTATATAAAGCCGGTGCTGATGTTATTCACGGTAAACTGTCGAATATTCATACGTCAGGACACGGTTCACAGGAAGAGCAGAAACTAATGCTCCGTTTAATGCAGCCTAAGTACTTTATGCCGATTCACGGTGAATACCGTATGCTTGATTTGCATAAAAAATTAGCAATTTCAACAGGTGTTAAAGAAGACAACGTCTTTGTCTTTGAAATTGGTGATGTACTTGCTCTTACGAAAGACAGTGCGCGCTTCTCACATCGCGTTACTGCAGGTACAGTATTCGTTGACGGCAACGGTATCGGAGATATCGGCAACATCGTTCTACGCGACCGTAAATCATTATCAGAGGAAGGACTTGCGATTGTCGTACTGACAATTGACTTCCAAACTGGTGAACTGTTAAGTGGACCGGACATTATTTCACGCGGCTTCGTCTATATGAGAGAATCATACGGATTAATCCGTAGTGCAGAGAAAAAAATCCGCGACGAAGTAAGAACACTGCTCGAATCTAAAGAAAATGTTGAGTGGTATAACGTTAAGCAACTGATTATCGAAGAATTAAGCGGCTTCCTTTATAACAAAACAAAACGCCGTCCGATGATTCTTCCAATTATAATGAGAGTTAACGACGATAAATAAATGCAGCACCGGGATCCCTTATTACTTGGGACTCCGGTGTTTTTTTGTCTTTATTTATATTTACTCTATAATTAAAGAAGAATACATATTATTGAGGAGGAGCTGCAATGACACATCACAAGCTTTCTAAAGATAATCTTTTCTATGCAATGAGCAGATCTAACGAAGCAAAGTTAAAAGTAAATCTCGGAGATACTGTCGATATTGAAACATACGACTGCTTTACCGGACAAATCACGTCTGAGGACAGTGCCTTTTCGGGACTTGACTGGGATAGAATAAATCCTGCTTCAGGACCGATTTATATCAACGGCATTAAAGCCGGTGATATTTTAAAAGTTAAGATTAACAGCATTGATATTTCCGACAGAGGAGTAATGGTGACAGGTCCCGGCATGGGAGTTATGGGAGAAGTTCTGAAAGATACACTCGTGCGTATTTACGACGTTGATACTGAGAATAATACTGTTGATTTTAACGGATTATCGATTCCCGTTAACAAAATGATTGGTGTTATCGGTGTTGCTCCTCCGGATGAACCTGTAAATAACGGTACACCTGATACACATGGCGGCAATATGGACTCTTTGAAAATGGCAGAAGGTATTACTTTATACCTGCCTGTCTATCATGACGGTGCCCTGTTCGGCCTCGGAGATGTTCACGCTGCGATGGCTGATGGTGAAATTAGTGTTTCAGGACTTGAAGTCAGTGCCAATGTGAATGTCACATTTGAAAAAGCAGAGAATTTATCGACTGAGCATCCTGTAATTATTAATGATGAAGGTATTTACTTAAACGTTTCGGATGAAAGTCTCGATATCGCTGTAGACACTTCAGTTCATAAAATGGCAGATCTTCTCCAGCCAAAAACTGATTTAAGTATAGAAGAATTTACGATGCTGATGAGTCTCGTCGGCCAGACACAGATTAACCAGGTCGTTGATCCAAAGAAAACAGCACGATACTTTGTACCGCAGTATATTCTCGATCATTACAGTATTAAGTTTAAGTAATAGATCTTTTAGTGATTTTATCGCTCCCCCAGCCCTAACCCAACAGCATGATAAACAAAAAAATCATCATCTCCCAATTCTTTGGGTGATGATGATTTAGTTTTTCTATTTAATGCGTTCCATAAAGTTCTCAAAGTGATTCAGCTGCTTGTCACTGCCAATAAGAATCAATATATCTCCTGCCAGTATGCTGATTTGCGGATCTGGACTGACGATTATGTCATTGTCCCTATTAATCGCAATAATACTGATACCGAACTTTTCACGTAAGTTTAAATCATTAATACGTTTGTTTTCCAGTCTTATATTTGCACTGTATTCAATAATAGAATGGTTGCTCGATACTTCCAAATATTCAACGATTGATGATGATATCAGTCTGTGGGCAATCCGGCGTCCCATATCCCGTTCAGGATGGACAACTATATCCGCACCTATCTTCTCAAGTACTCTGCCGTGGTATGAGTTCTGAGCTTTGGTTGTCACTTTATTCACGCCTAAATCTTTTAAAATTAAAGTTGTTAATATACTCGCCTGAATGTTATCACCGATAGCAACAATGACGTTATCATAGTTATTAATACCGATGCTTTTCAGCATCGTTTCATCTGTTGAATCTCCGATAATACCTTCTGAATAATAGTCCTGGTATTCATTGACACGCGCTTCATCCGTATCAATAACCAGCACATCCACGTTCATTGCGCTTAATTCCATGACGATACTTCCGCCAAATCTTCCGAGTCCGATGACTGCTACTTCTTTTTTCATAGTATCAACCTATTCTTTAAGTGACTATTATTTTTTATTTCCTTTAACATAATCCTTATCGAATAAAAATAATCTAACGAGCAGGAATAATGAAGGGATTAATAATAGTAAACCTAATACAAAGACTACTGTCAATGCAAATGCCATATTTTCATTCACTACAGAGTCATTAATATTTACATATGGATAAAGAATATATGGTAATTTACTGATACCGTAGCCGTAAAATGCAAAACCATACTGAAGCATAATCAAAATGAAAGCTATTCCATAATTGCGACGCTTCCATATTAAGAATACCGCAATCAGCATCGCGGCGAGACTCAGTCCGAATAAATACCAGTAATCCTGGGCAGCTGCGAAGTGTTCGTAGTTGTGATCTCTCAGTCCTAAAAACGTAAACTGCGTAATGACCAGCGTTGGAAGTGTCCAGATTAAAAACCATGTTCTCGTTAATTCACTCGCTTTTTTATCCTCTGCTTTCGCTGCGTAGAACGTCAGGAATCCGCTTGAGATATAAAGGACCGAAATAATTGCGAGGAACACTACCGACCAGCCATATGTGCTGAAAATTAATTCTTCAAAGTTCAAATCAATACCGGTTGCTGTTTCTACTATATAACCGCCCTCTGAAATAACCAGCGCGATTGATAATGCCGCCGGAATAAGTAGTCCGGTTACGCCGTACAGTGCTGACCATGATAATTTACTTTCCGTGTTATACGAGTTAAACGCATAATACGAACCGCGTATCGATAACAGTATTAAGGCAATTGAGCCTGGAATTAACAGTGTTGTACCTAAATAATATGCCGTATCCGGATAAAATCCGACTATCCCAACAAAGAAGAAGACAAAGAATACATTAGTCGTCTCCCATACAGGGCTTAAATACCGCGCAATTATCGGGCTGATGATATTGTTATCACCCGTTAATTTTGAGTAAAAGTTAAAGAATCCTGCACCGAAGTCAATCGATGCGATGATGACATATAGATATAAGAACGTCCACAGTACCGTAATACCGATAATTTCATAATCTAGGCTCATGGCAGTTGCCCCCCTTCACCTTTAGATTTAATACCGGATTCTCCGTACCAGTTCAGTTTATCTTCTTCAGCTGATTTACCTTTAAACATTCTGAGCAGCACGTAAATACATGTTACTCCGAGTACTACGTAAAGTAGCGCAAAGGCAATCAATGCTATACCTAACCCGTCTGCCTGCGTGACTGCTTCGGACACTCTCATATAGCCGCGCACAATCCATGGCTGACGTCCCATTTCTGCTAAGAACCAGCCTGCTTCTATTGCTAAGAAGGACAGCGGTCCTGCGAGGGCATACATATATAATAGTCCCGGATGATGCTCGTGTATTTTCGTCCACCGCTTCGTAAATTTAACGATAAAGTAAACAGCAGCAATACCAAGCCCATACATTCCGAAGAAGACCATTAAATCAAAGAAGTAATGAATAATCAGCGGCGGTTGTTCATCTTCCGGAATATCGTTCAGTCCCGTTACTTCAGTATCAAATGAATTTCCTGCGAGGAAGCTGAGTGCCCATGGAATACGCAGCTCATATTTAACTTCCTGTGTTTCTTCATCCAAGATACCAAACAGTACTAAATCTGCATTTTCTTCTGTTTCAAAATGCCATTCAAAAGCTGCCAGTTTTTCAGGCTGATGCTCGTGCAGGAACTTAGCTGTTAAGTCTCCTGCCAGAAGTGTCAGACCCGCCATAATGACACCGATTGTCATCATTACTTTTAAGCCTTTTTTATGATATGTTTTATCTTCTTTATGTGATGCTCTAAGCAGTTTAACTGCACTGATTGTCGCCATCAGAAATGCGATAGTCATATATGCTGTCACTACAACGTGAAACACTCTGACCCAAGATGAAGGGTTAAACATTGCAGCAATCGGATCGACATTTAAGAACTCTCCGCCTTCAAAATCAAATCCGGCCGGTGTATTCATAAATGAATTTACCGTCGTTATAAAGACTGCTGATAATGTAGAACCAATAACAATGGGTATATTTAACAGCCAGTGGTACCAGGGATTTTTAAAACGATCCCACGTATATAAAAATATTCCTAAGAAAATTGCTTCAAAGAAAAACGCAAATGTTTCCATAAACAGCGGTAATGCTATAATCTGTCCGCCGAGCCTCATGAAGTCCGGCCAGATTAACGACAGCTGCAGACCGATAATCGTTCCGGTAACGACCCCGACTGCAACGGTTACTGTGTAACCTTTCGCAATTCGGCGCGCCATCGTTAAGTACTGCGCATCTTTATTTCTTATTCCTAAAAATTCAAGAACCATAAATACTATTGGGACACCGACTCCGATAGTGGCAAAAATAATATGAAAACCCAATGTCATACCGGTTAAAACGCGTCCAATTAAAACCTCATCCATTTATACTCACCCCATATTCATACCTATCATTATAACTGTTTTATCGTCTTCTATTAAATGGTAAGGTTTAAAATTTAGTGACATATTTGTGAATAAATTAACACACTTTATTTTCCAGCTGCTATATCGTGTTGTTGTTGGGTATATTGACCTTACTGTGGAAGTATAATCCAATAATTACCATAAGAAGTAAACTCGTTATCGCAATACGCGATGCCATGGTCCCAAGATCACTTAATAATAAAGTAATCGTACCGTAAATAAACGGTCCTGCAATCGCACTCATCTTTGCACTGAAAGCGAATAATCCGAAGAACTGTCCTTCTTTTCCTTCGGGAGATAATTCGATGATGATCGTTCTGGAGACAACCCAGACAGAACCCATCGCTACACCGAATAAACTTGCAGCAATCCAAAACGTCCACATCGGCAGCGGCAGTGCTGCGATAACAATAGCTGTCGCCAGTATGAGTCCAATAATACTGAATGTCGGCTTTGAACCGTATTTTTGATTAATAAATCCGAATACCAGCGCCCCGACAATACTGAACAGTGTGGCCACCATAAATACGACTAAAAATGCACTTGCTTCAAAACCAACAACAGTTGTTGCATAGGGCTGCATCATTGCAATTGCAGTAGCGAGTGCGTCATTGATAAAAAAGTAAGCAATCATAAAAAAGAAAATTGACGGGTATTTTTTTGCTTCTTTAAATGTGCGATAGACATCTTTATACCCCTTTAGAAACGGCTGTTTGGGTTTCTTCTTCTGCACAGCCTCCTTATTGATGAAAAACAAAGGCAGTGCAAACAGCAGAAATAAAATACCGCTCAGCCAGAATGCGTTGTGAATACCGCTGTCTCCGACAATAATCAGGACAGAGAATATGCCGAATAATGTACCTAAATATCCGAGTGCCACTCCAAATCCGGAAATAAGCGGCACTTCTTTTTTACTCCCAAGAGATGAAAGCATGCCGTCGTAAAATACATTCCCTGAGCTGTATGTGAATTTAGCAAACACAAACAGCAGGATTGTTAACAGGAGACCATTCGGAATACCGAATATTATCCCGGTATTCATTCCGCCGAATAACCCCATCAGTATAGATGCGCCTACTGTCAGCAGCGTAAATATAATTATATACTTCTTACGTTTCCCTGATCTGTCCATAAGTACACCGAATAAAGGAGAAAATAAAATAAGAAGTAAAGCGCTGGCCGCATTAGCATAAGCTATTACCGTCGAAGAAATTTGTTCGAGCCGTGCATTCGTTCCGATTATTTCAGTTATGTATTGAGGGAAAAACAACGTGACGATATTCGCGGAGAATATCGTATTGGCAAAATCAAATAATGCCCATGCGAGTATAGGCAGTGATAAGAATAATACGGCGGGTTTGCGGTTCTCAGTGTTCATATATTTACTTCCCTTCATTTTTTATAAAAAAAGACATGCAGAAATACTTCTACATGCCCAAGTGTACTATACAATATTTAAGATTAAGTTAAGTTTAAGTGTTCTTCAATTAAATAAAGAACATCTTCAGCACTGTCGCAAGAAAGCACTTGTTCCGACAGTTGTTCCATATCAGTTTTTTTAATTTTTGAAATATACTCACGGATTGCCAGAATATTTTTCGAGCTTACCGATAATTCATCTATACCAAATCCGGTAAGGAGAGCGATAGATTTATAATCGCACGCCATTTCTCCGCAAATGCCTACCCATTTATTATTATTGCGTCCGCTGTCTATGACCTTTTTAATCAGTCCAAGTACACTCGGATGATAAGGCTGGTATAAATCACTCACCTGATCATTCAGACGGTCTGCTGCCATCGTATACTGAATTAAATCATTCGAGCCGATGCTGAAAAAGTCAACATGCTTCGCCAGCTGATCGCTGATCATCGCGGCAGATGGCGTTTCAACCATAATACCTGCTGCGATATCACTAAGCTCTTTGCCGATTTCCGCTTCGTATTTTTCTTTCTCTTCAATCAGCAGTGCTTTTGCTCTGTTAAATTCATCGAGCGTTGTGACCATCGGGAACATTACTTTTAAGTTGCCGTGTTCACTCGCTCTCACCAGCGCACGAAGCTGAGTTTTAAAAATCTCTTCATTTTTTAACAGGAAACGGATTGACCGTTCACCTAAAAATGGATTGCTTTCCTTCGGCAGATTTAAATAAGATAATTCCTTATCTCCGCCAATATCAAGCGTACGGATAATCACCGGCTTATCATCCATCGAAGAAAGCACAGCCTTATAAGCTTCAAACTGTTCTTCTTCAGACGGCAGGTTCATTCTGTTCATATACAGAAATTCCGTGCGGTAAAGTCCAATACCTTCAGCATCATTCCTGCTGACATCATTAGTGTCTTCCGGCCCTTTAATATTTGCATACAAGCTAATATTAATACCGTCTAGGGTTACTGTTTCTTTACCGATATAATCCTTTAATTTTTCTTCCCGTTCTTCCTGCGCTTTACTTTTCTCACTGTATGCCGCCATTTCGATTTCTGTCGGCGAGAGCACAATATCCCCTGTGAAACCATCGACAATGATATCGTCTCCGTGATTCACTTTTGATAAAATATCGGGAACACCTGAAATTGCAGGTATATTTAAGCTGCGGGCAATGATAGCTGAATGGCTAGTTGTTCCACCTTTCGCTGTAATGATACCTTTTACATACTTACTGTCTAATTGTGCTGAAGCAGATGGTGTTAATTCATCTGCAACGACTACCACAGGTTCATCCACGCGCGTTAAATCCGTCAGATGCACACCTTGTACATTTGCAATCAAACGCATACAAATATCTTTAACATCCAGTGCACGGGCTTTCATATATTCCGAATCAAGCGATTCGAATTTAGTAATATATACTTGTCCCGCGAGCTGAATTGCTTTCTCAGCATTATTTAAGCTGTTGATGTTATTAATAATCTGCTCATTAAAGCCTGGATCATCCAGCATCATAATATGCGCATCGAAAATCGCAGCACTATCCTCATCGAGGTGTTCACCGACATTTTCTCTTAATATGCGCAGCTGGATATGAGCTTGTTGAATACTTTCTTTGTATGCTGATATTTCTTCGTCAATATGAGCAGCTTCGATCATCTCATCTGAAACATCGATATCTGCTCTTTTGGAAATAAATATGCTTCCAAAGCCGATTCCTTCACTCAATTTTAAACCTGTAATAATTTCTGGCATTATTCAGTCAGTCCTTCGCTAGATAAAGTTTCAGAAATTGCTTCAATCGCTTCTGCATCATCTTTGCCGTCTGCATAAATTGTTACTTCTGCACCTTTGCCTACTCCTAATGACATTACACCCATTATTGACTTTAAGTTAACTTTTTTGCTGTTATGTTCGAGTTCGATATCCGATTCGAATTTCGTTGCTGTCTGCACTAATATTGTTGCAGGACGTGCGTGAATCCCTGTTTCGTCTATAATTAGAAATGACTTTGATTCCATTGTGTTTTCTCCTTTAAGTGTGAATTTCTCAATGATTACACTTATTTTACACCACTTTTAAGATTCCTGCATTGAACCGTCTATATTTTTTGAATTTAAATAATTTATGCATTTCTCAATATGGTCATTACCAAGCTTTTTCATTAGAAAATAACTGATTACTGCTGTCGAACCCTGAGTCATAATTGGTATTACTCCAAAACTCCCGCTCGCTTTACGAGATTTCTTGCCGATTTTATTAACAGCGTAACCGACAGTCTTCCGGGCGACAAATTCACCGCCGACACTGGACAGCATTACAGCTGCTCTTGTTTTCATATCATCGCTATACTTCGATACCTCGTCATGCGTAATACCAAATATTTCTTCAATCTCACCTGTAATTTCACTCAGCAGTTTCATATCTGTACCCACATCAAGCAGTGGAATAGGAAGTGCCGCAGCTAATGCAGATGAAGCAGCTTTTGATTTGACAAGATCACGGGCTTCATTTGCCCGCTCTTCAATTTGTGCGTTCGTTAATGGTCCGGTCATAGTAAAATACTCCTTTAATTTTAAAGTTATATTATATGCTATACCCGTTTTTTAATTTTCCGAACTTAAAATGATTGTCTAACCGTTAAAAATTTGTAAATGATACTCGCAGCCATCGCACTTGTCTGGTCATTAACATCGAGCGGCGGAGATACTTCCGACACATCGAAACTTTTAAGATTTTGAAGCGTAGCAAATTTGCTTACAAGATTATGAATTTCTATTGCTGTATAACCGTTTGGACTTGGCGCACTGACACCCGGCGCGATTCCCTGCTGAAGTGAATCCATACAGAGCGTCATCAGTACAGCATCGTAGCCTTGAAGCTCTTCTGCAACTAGGTCAGCAGCAGCAGTATTTCTCATTTCGTCAATCGAATAATATTTCACGCCGAATTTATCTGCTGTGTCATACAATGTTTGTGTATTACCTTGAGGCTGCAATCCGAGACAATAGTAATCAACCTCTTGATCAGCCGATAGAATCTGATGGAACATCGTGCCGGAAGAAGGTGTTTCATCACGGAGATCAAAATGAGCATCGAGATTTACGATTGCAATTTTTCCGCTGAATGCCTTTCTCGCACCTAGATAGTGACCGTAAAATGTTTCATGTCCGCCGCCGATAATAATCGGAAAGCTGTTATTTTTATAGATGTCGTAAGTAACATCTCCTAAATTCTGCTGGGATTGTTCCAAATCTTCAGTGCCGATGACCGTTCCAGCATCGTAGAGTTCGTCAGTAAACGCATATGAAGACATTTTCTCACGCACTTTAAAGGGACCTTCTGCAGCACCTGCAGTTCCCTTGTTACGCTTTACGCCTGCATCCGAACTGAAGCCTGTAATTACCGGCACAGCGGTTTCCCCATTGTACTCTTTAATAACCTGGTGGATTCTTTCATGAACTGTGCTGTTATCCGTACGTCCGCTGTAGCTATATTTTTCTGTCTGTTTCATTTTTATCGACCCCCTTAAATTCCTTAAATATGCTGATCAGTAATAATGGTGTCAGCAATAGTACAAGAAAAACATTAAATGGTAAAATAAACAGTGATAATTCCACATCTTTAAACAGCGTAATATACAGACTGATTGTAACATTCAACCATAGTATGAAAATAACAATCATCTGTCTGTGATAATATTTATTTTTTAAGAAATTCAAAATCGTGAATACTAAATATAGTGCTGCAAGTACAAGAGTGATAAACAAATTGACCCATTCGTAAATCGTCTGCATCTGATTCAATCTGAAATAACCTTCTACAAATACACCGTTTCGGTTATTAAACTCTAAAAATACGAAAATCAGTACGATAATACCAAATAGTATTTCCAGATAGTTCACTTTGAACCAGGAAGGCAGATCAGTTTCAAAAAACTTCTTGAGCTTATCTAAAATTCTGTTGCGGAAATCGTATAATTTCTGTGAAAACCCTAAATATCTGTCCGGTGAAAAGCTCTTCTTTTTATTTAATCTGGATAGTGTTTCCGGGTTTTCATCCGCCGGTTTTTTCAGCATATTATTTGATTTCAATAAGAATACACCGACCCACAGCGCCATGTATGACGATACCCACACCAGTGCAAAAAATAAATTAATAGACAGTACATCTGTCGGCGTTATTGTTGATTCGATATTCGAATATACTGCATTCTGTGTAAAGAAATATGCGATACCGTAGAACAGCAGTATAATCATGTAATGTTCTTTACGATGTTCGGGATTTAAATATTCATTAAATACGCTGAACAGCAGATGAATAATAAATGCGAGTAGAAACAGCAGTGCCCAAAGTCCGTAGGACTGTGTCATTAATACCGTTGTCACGATAAACAGCACCAGCGACAGGCCGATAAAGAAAAAAGTCAGCGGTACGTCGTATTTAGTAGTGTTGTTAATCCATGAGCCGACTTTAAACATAAACAATCCAAATAAAATTATCAGTATGCCGGCAATGATTGGAAATCCTCCAATCATTATAGACAGCATATTCGATACTTCAACGAAGAAAGCATTAACTAAATCAAATATTGTTTCTATCTTATCTTCTTCGACAGGCACTTCTTCATTTCTGATCTGACCGGTGTTAAATAATATAAAAAGACCTAAAATAATAAAAAATACACCGAGTAGAAAACTTATAATTACTTCACTGCGATTTCTGATTTTACTTATCATCCTGTCACCTCTATTCTCTCTATTATATAAAATCCAAGTATAAAAATCATTCTTCAACATATTTATGTTTATATTTATATTTTCCGGCTATATATCTTATTAACAGATAATAATTATAATATTGATACAGGCTAAATATTTTAAGAATAATATACTTAAGTTTTTACGTTTATGATAAGGAGTAATTATATCATTTAATCACCCTTTACTCATGCAAAAGAGGTTAGCATAAAGCTAACCTCTTTTTTTATTTTGTTAACAGTGCGCGGTGTGCAATATCCGTTCTGTAAAAGATTTCATTTTTATCAAACTCTATTTTTCCTACATTGCCGTATGCAGATTTCAATGCTTCTTCAATCGTGCTACCGGTTCCTGTCACCAGCATAATTCGGCCGCCTGACGAAATGTAATCTCCATTCTCAGTTTGAGCGAGACCGCTGATAAAACTGCGATCCATTATTTCATCGGTAAATGCAATTCCAATACCGCGTTTATATTCATATGGATAACCTTCTGTCGCGAGCATGACACCAACAGTGTAGCCGGGCTTCCAGTCAATTTTAAGCGGTTCTTTCTGCTGAACTTTTTCAAGTATGCAGGCGAAGTCGCTGTCTATCATAGAAAGCAGCACCTGTGCTTCCGGGTCGCCGAATCGCGCATTGTATTCCAGCACCTTCACACCATCGTCTGTCATCATTGCTCCGAGATATAATACACCAAAGTAGCTGAGTCCTTCTTTCACCATTGCCATTGCAGTCGGGTCAATAATTTTATCAATTGCTTCCTGTCTGACTTTTTCGCTGATATGCGTTACGGGGGCATATGCACCCATTCCGCCTGTATTAGGACCATCATCTTTGCCAAATGCACTCTTATGATCCTGTGCAATTACTTCAAATGTATGTGTATATTCCTCATTAACCATTACCATTAGTGAAAACTCTTCACCTTGTAAATACTCTTCAATCAGCAACGGTTTCATATCACCTTCATCCGACACTTCGGCCAGATCTTTCAGTGCTTCTAACCCTTCTTCTCTGCTGTTTATAATGACGACACCTTTACCTTCACTCAAGCCGTCTTTTTTAATCACATACGGGACCACTGCTGATTCTATATAATTTTCCGCCTCATTATAATTTACAAAAACTTTAAAATCTGCTGTTGGAATATTATATTTTTTAAGCAGGTTCTTCGTATATGATTTACTCGTTTCCATGCGGGCTTCCTTTTTACGAGGCCCGAAAACAGTGAGTCCATATTCATCTATTAAAAAATCTGCCAGACCAAGTGATAATGGAGCTGCATCCCCTATGATGACCCAATCCACTTGTTTCTCAATACATATCCCTGCAATTGCATCGAAATCATCTTCATCCACGCGGTACATTACCTCACAGATTTCACGCATTCCTGCATTCCCTGGTATTGCATAAATATTATTAACACTTTTTGAGTTTGCTAACATCTTGACAATGGCATGTTCTCTGCCGCCTTTGCCAATTACTGCAACGTTCATAATTATTCCCCTTTCATCCTGTCACACTTATGTAATATGAACTTAACATTATTATAACTTAAATTGAGAAGCACTACTAACTTCTTGTTACAGATAAAAAATTATATCTATAGCTTTTTCTTATGATTTTCGAGATAATGAAATAGACAAACTTTAAGGGAGGATTTTTTTATGACTGCAGAATTATTAAACGGCCGCGAAATTGCTAAAGATTACCGTGCCGGATTACAAAGCGAAGTAGAAAAATTAAAATCACAGGGAATTGTACCAAATCTTACGGTGGTAATTGTAGGTAATGACGGCGCTTCATTAAGCTATGTACGTTCAAAAAACAAAGCTGCTGAAAAAATCGGCATTGAATCTTCTATCGTACGTTTAGATGAAGATACTTCAGAAGAAGAAGTGCTCGCTGCAGTTGAAAAACTGAACAACGACGATAAAGTTAATGGTATTCTTGTACAGGTTCCACTGCCTAAACAAGTAGATGAAAATAAAGTATTGGAAGCAATCGCTCCGCATAAAGACGTAGACGGCTTCAGCCCAATCAACATCGGCCGCCTGTATACAGGCCAGCGTACTTTCGTACCCTGCACGCCGCTTGGTATTATGGAATTGCTGAAGCAGACAGGATCACTTGAAGGTAAAACAGTTGCTGTTGTCGGACGTTCACACATTGTCGGCCAGCCGGTAGCTAAATTACTGACTAACGAAAATGCTACAGTAACACTGATGCACTCTCGTACAAAGGACATGGTTGCACAGCTTAAAGACTTCGACGTAGTCGTTAGTGCTGTAGGTAAACCGGGCCTGATCAAAGGTTCTGATTTAAAAGAAGGCGCAATTGTTATCGATGTCGGTAATACAGTAGTCGATGAAAAATTAGTCGGAGATGTTGATTTCGACAGCGCTAAAGAAGTAGCAAGCTACATTACACCTGTACCGGGCGGTGTTGGTCCATTAACTATTACAATGGTCTTAAACAACACATTACTCGCTGCAAAATGGCACAATGAAAAATAATAAATTTTAAAAAAGGCCTCTCCGAAAAAAATCGGCGAGGTCTTTTTTTATGTTTTGTATAAAATTATTGAGTCGAAGTAATTACTCGAAATATCCATTTTTTATCTAGCCTCTTATTATAATATAAACGAAATAAATTACATATAATAAGATGAATATTCCACCTGAAGTACGTGAAAGTTTCCCTTTCCATAATGCAAGTATCACTAAGATCACAGAGATAAAGATAAGTACCCAAGTATCTGTAAACAGACTTCCACTAACACTTAATGGACTGATTACTGAAGATATTCCAAGTACGAAAAATATATTAAAAATGTTACTGCCGATTAGATTACCTAGAGCCATTCCTGCTTCTCCTTTTCTCGCAGCGGAAATAGATGTTGTCAGTTCCGGCAGTGAAGTACCAATTGCAACGATTGTTAAACCAACCAATGCCTAACTCATTCCGAGTGACAGAGCGATTGACGATGCATTGTCAACAACCAGGTCCCCACCGAACACAATACCCGCAAGACCGATAATAAAGAGGGCAATGTTTTTCAACCAGCTAGTGTCATTTCCTGCTTTTTTAGCTTCTTCATCCTGCGTCGCCTCTTTAGTGCGGCGTGCTTTAACAAATATATAATATAAGAATAAAACGATACCTGCTAATAAGATAATTCCATCAATGCGTCCTATTGCACTGGACTCAGCGGAAAATAATAATTGATCCGACATAAATATAAGAAGCAATACTGCTGCTGCCAATGAATAAGGGATTTCTCTTGTTTGTGTTTCCCGTTCAATTATCAATGGTGATATCAAAACAGTCACACCAAGCATTAACGAGATATTTATAATGTTACTTCCGACAATATTCCCAATTACCATATCACCGTTGCCTTCAAGGGCTGCTATGATACTGACAACTGCTTCAGGTGCACTTGTTCCGAGAGAAACAATTGTCAGTCCTACAATAAGTGGTGAGATATGCAATTTTCCGGCGATTGCCGATGCACCATCGACAAAATATCCTGCGCCTTTAATCAGTAGGATAAATCCCACTATTAATAATATATAAGTCAAATTCTTTCACTTCCTATCTGTACTATTCTTGGTCGTTACGACTGTAGTGTGCTAAAATTAAAAAAAGTATTGTGAATCCAGAGGTGTATATAAATGAATGCAGAAACGCTTATAAAATTTATGATTGGTGCACTGCCGGTCGCACCAATTGTCAGTGATTTTGTAAATACTGATATTGAGGAAACTACTCAAAGTCCTAATCAGGCATATGAAAATTACAATGGTCCAACGATGAAAGAAGAGACCGACAGCCATTCCGGCAATATACCAGCAATAAAAGGTGTCAGTAATATTAACGTTCAGACTGGCAGTAAATTCGACCCGCTCGCCGGCGTTTATGCGGTAGATAACACGGATGGAAATATTACCGGTAATATAGAAGTAACGAACAACAGTGTAAACGTAGAAACTCCAGGTACATACAGCGTAACTTATCGCGTGGAAAATTCACGCAACGGCTATTATGAACACGTACGCCAGATTACAGTATCCGATACGGCGAGCGATCCTGTGCCGCTGATACCGCCGACTGAAGAACAGCTGGGTAAAACTCAGCCTGACGAAAGCGCTTCTTCATCTGATGCCGGTAACTCTGTATCATTTAGTGGTGTCGATGATCTAACGATTAGTACCGGAGAATCATTTGATCCGAAAGACGGTGTTCGTGCAATAGATGTGGACGGCACTGATATAAGCAATCAGCTTTATATTTCCGGGGAGGTCGATAATGAAACTCCTGGTGAATATACGATAGCTTATGCTGTCTTTGACGGTTTCGGTGATCCGTTTTCTGCAGCACGTACGGTAACAGTTGAATAGAAATTAAATAA
>JBQDHL010000018.1:0-24903 GCA_052093725.1 Jeotgalicoccus sp.
GACTTAATTTCCAGTGCTAATTCTTTCAGATCTCCGCCAGTTTTAATATCATCGCCTTTTTCCCGAAGCTGGAAACATGTCACACCTGACTTAAATGCTGTTTCCAAATCTTGAAGCGGATTTTTAAAGCTTGTGGAACTCGCAATCAGATATAATCTCAGTATTTCTTTATTCATTAATACTTCACTCTTTTCGCAGTGTAGTCATCTTTTTTAAAATTATAGATTTCATCGATAAGCTGAACTGCAAATGTCCCCGGCCCGTCTGCTGATGCTGCCGCTTTTTCTGCGGATATATTGTATAGGCTTACTGCATTAACTATACTTTCTGCATTATTTTCCACTGCTAAAAAGGATGCTGCTATTGCACCAAGCACACATCCGGACCCTGTAATTCTTTCCTGATAATGATGCCCGTTGTGCATTACAATTCTCTGTTCACCGTTTACAAATGCATCCGTTTCGCCGGTAACCAGCACAGGCACGTTTAACACTCTGTGCGCCGCTTCGGCAATATCAAGAGTCTTTCCTTCAATAATAGAATCAACACCTTTAGACACAGCTTTACGGCCGCTTAGCGCATGCATTTCTCCTGCATTGCCTTTAACCAGCGCAATATCATAATCACTCAGCAGTTTATCTGTTAAATTTCTGCGAAAAGCTGATGCGCCGTAGCCTACCGGATCCAATACCACAGGAATATTATACTGATTAGCATAGTTTGCCATCGTTTCATACAGCAGAACTTTATCTTCCGAGCATGTCCCAATGTTTAACAGCAAGGCACCTGCATGTTTTAAAATATCCGCCGCTTCACTTTTTTCACCGCTCATAATCGGAGATGCTCCGAGTGCTAAGAGACTGTTTGCAGTAATCGGCTTTACGACATCATTCGTAATACATACAATAAGCGGCACGTCTTTTCTTAACTGTTCTATCATTTGAATTATTCCCCTTTATAACTAAAATGGTTCACCGGTCCGCTGCCTTTGCCGATACCTGGTGAATTTCGTATCGCATTGGTGATATACGCTTTACTCGTTTTGAACGCTTCTTCAATCGTCCGGCCTTTCGCAAGTTCCGCAGTTAAGACTGCCGAAAACGTACAGCCTGTACCGTGAGTCTGATCCGTATCAATACGTGCTGCCGTTAATGTTGAAATGTTTTTACCGTCATATAAATAATCAGTCGCATCACCTGACAAGTGACCGCCTTTAATAATGACACTCTCAGCACCCATATCATCAACGAATATTTTCAGCGCCCGGTGAATATCGTCTTCTGTCCGGATTGTCATATTTGTAATTGCTTCTGCTTCGTACAGATTCGGCGTCACTATAGCAGACAGTGGAATCAGCGTATCAATCAGTGTCGACATCGATGCGTCCGTCATTAACCGGTCCCCGCTCGTTGCAATCATTACCGGATCCATCACGTACGGAATATTATATTTCCTAATGTAGTCGGCGATCACAGTCATCATATCCGCTTCTGCGACCATTCCGGTCTTCATCGCATGCGGCACTTCATCTGAAAATATACTGTTCAGTTCTTTGTCGATAAAATCCGCCGGCACGTTGTAAACGTCCTGCACCCCGAGTGTGTTTTGCGCCGTCAGTGATGTCACTGCGGCCATTCCATAAACGTCCCTCGAATGCATTGCCTTAAGATCTGCGAGTATCCCAGCACCTCCTGTCGGATCAGTGCCTGCAACTGTTAAACCAATTGGAAATTCAGCCATAAAATATATCCTCCTATAATAAAAGCCCACTTCAGAGGCGAAGTGGGCAAAGTAGATTAAGAGAGTTTTTCTGTAATCAGCAGCACTTCCCTACGCCAGCATGACCTGGATCAGGTGAAAAGGGACAAGCATTCGCTATCTCAGCCGTATCGGCGCCCCCAGTGGGTTATATTCTTTTTATTGACACAAGCTTACCACAATTCTTTTAAGCATCAAAGCAGATTGCGGCGCTTAAACACAGCTGCTCCAATCAGCGCAAGCACGATACCAAGACCGGTAATGATTAAGACTGCCGAGATATCCATACTTTCATAAGGCATATCACTTAAATAGTAAAATGGACTAAGCATTAAATACACTTCATCGATATTAATCAGCACGCCGAAATAATTCGCAAAGAATATATAAGCAGCGTAGAGCCATGCTGCCAGATGAAGTTTTTTTGAAATACCTGCGAACAGCGCAGACACTCCTATAATAAATATAATACCCGCACTGTAATTCATAGCAGAAAGCACATAATTTTCAATCGTAATACTTAAATCCGCAACATTCATACTCGCGAGATACATGCCGAGTATGGTCAAGAAAAATGCTGAAATCCCGGCAGAAATTCCGTATATATAGTGCGTTATAAACACTTTCATCCGGGACACTTTCCGGTTCAGCGTACCGGCGATAATAACTTCAAGATGCCCATTTTCCTCTTCATTAAGCATACGCCCGTTAATCATCAGAGCAGGCACTGCAGCTATCAGCGCTGAAATAACGAGCAGCATGCCAATAAAGAACCCTGCCGCATCATTGCTGCCGAGCGCCTCCTGGAGCATATCATTTTCTCCGATCAGACTTTCCAAATCACCGAATATGGAACCGTACGACAGACCGACAACAAACAGACCGATAAGCCAGCTGTTTATCATTACTCTCATATTAATAAACGCGAGCTTAGGATAACTGTATATTTTTCTCAAATTCTTTTCCTTACTTATTTTTATATAGCTGTCTCCAATATCCCGCTTTAAAAATAATACATAGCTGAGTATTACCAAAATTAAAATTACAGTAAACGGCAGCAGCCATATTCCTTCATTATCTCCGTATACTTCAATCCGGGACAGCCAGTGATACGGTGATATTACAGAGTATGATGTATTCACAGTATCTGTCACCGCGCGGTATAAATAAAATACAATCAGCAGTGACAGAGCGATGCCAAATGTCATATCTCCACTGTCAAATAAATTCCCGAGTACAAGAGTCATAACGAAAAACAACAGACCGAACAATGCCAGTCCAAATGCATAGTATAAATTCCCCGTAATAGAAAGACCCTCGATATCATACAAGCTTAAGCCGCCGAATAATATAATAAAAACGAGTGCATTTATCACAAAGCCGCTCATCAGCTGAGCCGTTACAATCGTCTTCTTGCTTATACCTGCACTGAGTACATATTCTGTTAACCCTGACTCTTCAGCTTTCCGGGCAATACCGTTCGCAATTAGAATACCGAACAGCCCGTGAAACAGTGCCATAAACATCAGCATCTGGTGACCGAACATAACAGCTGATGTATACTCTCCGCCCGGTACCGGTCCAATCAGCGCAACCATCGCAGGATTATCGACAGTCATTTTCATGCCTTCCTGCTCCGCCGCCGTACTGTACAGCCCGTTAAATACCGGCGGTACCGATATCGACAAACCGCACAGTGCAAATATCCAGAGCGCTGATTTCAGTCTCAGATTTTTCATCAGCAATTTAAAATAAGTCATTTAGTACCCTCGTAATAGCGCATGAAAATATCTTCCAGCCGCGGCGGCGCAGTCGTTAAATTTTTCAGGTTATATAATTTTAAGTACTTGAGAAATTCGGGTATTTTATCATTATCGATAAACAGATGATACCCGTCAGGCGACTCAGAAAATTCATGGACGAACCTGCGGTGTTTTAGTGCTGTAATATCATCGTCGGTCTCGATAATGTATTCCATTCTCGTAATATGCCGCAGTTCTTTTATACTTCCTGACTCTATAATTTCACCGTCTTTAATGATTGCAATACGGTCAGCAAGCTTCTCCACTTCCGATAAAATATGACTCGACAGAAGAATCGTTTTGCCCGCCTTTTTCGCCCGTATTACTTCTTCATGGAATACGCGCTCCATTAGCGGATCGAGCCCTGTTGTCGGCTCATCAAATATTAAAAGCTCTGCGTCGCTCAAAAATGCACTGATTAGCGCAACTTTTTGTCTGTTTCCTTTCGAGTACGTCTTACATTTCTTACTGCCGTCGAGTTTAAATTTATCGATGAGGCGCAATTTTTCATCATCATTTTTATAGTTCCGGGTCTTCATCATAAAATTAATGACTTCTTCCCCGGTTAAATTCCCCCACAGATTAACATCTCCAGGAACGTAAGCAATATTTTCAATATATTTTTTATTCTTCTTTATATTTTTACCGTCGTACAGAATTTTCCCCTGCGTCGGTTTCAATGCTCCGATAATCATTCGTATAGTTGTCGATTTCCCTGCACCATTCGGCCCGATAAAACCAAAAACTTCACCTTTCTCTAATGTAAAAGAAAGATTTTCAGCAGCGCGCACTTTCCCAAAATATTTTGATACATTATCAAGACTAAGCATCGGCAATTCCTCCTTAGTATTCAGTTCAATTTTACCATATTCATTTCAGACATAAAAAAAGACCAGGACGATTGTCCTGATCTTTAAAATTCTTTTTTTATATTACAGTCTCGCGCCACATACAGGCCAAGGCTGTGAACCTCTTGAATCATATAACTGCTGTGCTCTTTGAGTCTGTTCAGCTGCTGATGCGTCTGAAGCTACACCAGAACCTCCCATTGACTGCCAAGTTTGAGCGTCAAACTGGTAAAGACCGTGGTACAAACCATTTGAACTTACTACGCTAGCGTTTCCGCCTGATTCACATGATGCTAAAGCACCCCAGTTTAAGCCGCTGTTAGTGTTAGAGCTTGTATTGACATTTTGTGTCTGTGGAGCTGGCTGCTGTACAGGTTCCTGTTTAACAGGCTCTTGTTGTGCAGGCTCATTGTTGTAGCTAGTGTCTGTGTTTTCAGTTTGAGCAGGCTCTTCATATGTTTGTTTCTGCGCTGGAGCTGCCGGAGTTTCTTCTGCTGCTGGAGCTTCTTCAACTGCCGATGCTTCCTCCACTGGTGCTGCAGCTTGAACTGCGTCACCTGAAACGATTAATTCTTTACCTGTAAAAATAATATCTGATGATAAGTTGTTCCACTCTTTAAGTTCTGCAACACTTACATCAAATTCAACTGCGATTTCAAATAATGTATCGCCTGCTTTGATTGTGTAGACTTCTTTATCTTCTTTTTCTTCTTTAACTTCTTCTTTTTCTTCCTTCTCGCCGTCGATTTCAATAATCTGGCCAGGAACAATAATATCAGAAGTTAATTTATTTTCTTTTTTAAGTGACTCAATAGTTACGTTATTTTCTTCAGCAAGAGTCCAAAGTGAGTCTCCTGATTCTACTGTATGAGATGCTGCTTCTGCACTGTATGCAATCGTCGTTGATACAGCGACTGCTGCACCTAAAGCTAATATTTTCTTCATAAATGTAATTCCTCCAAAAATAATTTGTTAATATATTTTGCGACCTGTTTCGTCGTTGTCGTTTTTATAACTATTTCATATTATAGAGGATAATTATGTTTCATAGGTTACAGGTATATAATAAGACGGACGTTATTTTACAACTTTGTTACAATCTCATTTCTGAATGAAGAGTTATATTACATATTCTCTATGTCAGTTCAGCTGTACTCTTCCGGCACTTCCAGTAAGCGGTGAATAACGTTGTCACATCAATATTTGTAAAGTTTATGTAAAGGGTTTAAAATACTTTTAATCCGACAGACTAGTCTGTCATTTGTAACATAAAGGAACCGCTTGTAAAGAATCTGTTTCTTCAAACATTAAAAAGCATACTGATTAACCGCAGCTGGTCATCAGTATGCTTATGTGTGAGAATGAATGGGTGTAGAACACAGTTCAATAGGGTAATGTTATTTATCAGGCTAGTACTTTTTCTTTATTATCGTCGGGTGCGGGCTTGTTCTTGTTATTTCCTTTGTCCTCTACAATGCTTGAAATTATTTCAATATGCTTTTCTTTTTCAGTTTTCTGTTCTGTTTTTTCCTGGCTGAGTGTATGTACATACTTTTCGCCAAGTGCTTCGTTGATATTATAATGATGTACTGCCTGTTCAATTAAGCGGGACGGATTGGATATATCAGTGCGTTCACGGATCTTATCCGGTACATGTTTTATGCTCTCTGCCCATATTTCCATGCGGTATTCTCTGGATCCGTCTTTTTTAGTAAACGATGTGGTTGCAAGCTGACCGCTGACACATAAAATGTCACCGGTTTTCGTTTCGTCAAGCACAGCCGGTATACTTTTACCAAAAGCTTTACAGTACAAGAAGTGGACTTCCTTATCTCTTCTTGTATCCTTTGGTGCACGAACTGTTGCAATGATAAATGCATTCACACTCCCCTGTGAATTTTTTGCAATAACATTATTGCTGATAAGTTCGCCGACAAGCAATACTTTGTTCATCATTCTTTATCACCCCCCTTCATGATTACAATATAAGGTTTGAATAAATATTCTGCAAAAGACAATAATTTCTTTTCAGTGTGATATATAATACAATAATGACAAATACATACTTTAAATTCACCGGTTTTATCATTAATGGGTATTTCGCACTGCAAATAAATTAATTTTGTACTTTGTTAAAAAGGGGTCAGAAATTATGAAATCGTTTAAAGTAATAGATATGAAGATTATTCAACAGCAGAACTTTATCGTTCCTGAAGTAAAAGATGGCGTTATTATTAATATGGAATACGGAGATAATCCGTGGATTATCGAAATTGTAACCGACGGGGATCTTGCAACAATTCTAGAAAAGCTGAAAGGACAGCATGTTGAAATGATGGTTACTATTACAAGACCATCCAATGCGCCTGCTAAATTTTTAGGCAGACTGATGGACATCAATCAGATGGATGATATGATTTCAGTTATCTTTAAAGGCTCTATTATCGTTCAAGGACCAAACTATGCCGAAGACCTCCTGGAATTCCTTGTTAAAGAAAGATACGAAGGTAAAGCTTTGGTTGATGAATTTAATTCGCGTATGGAATCTAAAGAAGACTTTAGAAAAGAAGATGAAGAATAAATACAAAAAAAACCGTCCTAAATCTTAAGTTTAAGATTTAGGACGGTTTTTACTTATTTCTCGCCTATTTTAATATCTGAAATGGCAAATGTTATTTCGCACTGGCACGCAACCTGTCCATCGACAGTTGCAACTGCCCAGCCTTTACCTATCGGACCGCGGAGTTTAGTAATTTCTACTGACAGCTCCAGAGTGTCACCCGGTGTTACCTGCTTTTTGAATCGGCATTTATCAATACCTGCAAAGAATGCGAGTTTCCCTTTAAATTCTTCCTGCTGAAGTAGTGCAACGGCACCGACCTGCGCAAGTGATTCTACTATCAGTACTCCTGGCATAACAGCGTAATCCGGGAAGTGACCTTCAAAAAACGGTTCGTTCCCCGATACTTGTTTTATACCTTTACAGCTCTTGCCCGGTTCAACTTCTGTAATTCTGTCAATAAGAAGGAACGGCGGGCGGTGAGGTATTATTGCTTTAATCTGATCATATGTTAGCATGTCTGTCGTCAACCCCTAGTTAAGTTAATGATATGTTCCCACGTTTCAATACGGAATACTCCAAATGGATTATCCAGTATGCCGAAGCCAATCATCAGTCCTAAAAAGACGAGAACGATTGCGATGTAGAAAAACAATAGAATTCTAACCAACAATGGGAACCTACGGTGAACGATTTTCTGTTGTTGTTCTGCCATAGTATTACCCCTTTACTTTGATGTCACCAAATGCTTATCAGACGCACTGTCGTTCACGCGCTCAATATCTGCACCAAGTGCTTTCAGTTTTTCATGGAAACGCACGTAACCGCGGTCCAGATGCTGAAGTTCAGTTACAGAAGTATAACCTTCCGCTGCAAGACCGGCAAGTACTAATGCTGCACCCGCTCTTAAATCTGAAGCACGCACATTTGCACCGTACAGCTGATTGCCACCGCGGATAATCGCATGATTATCCTCAAGAGAAATATTAGCATTCATCGCTGAAAATTCTCTTACGTGCATAAAACGGTTCTCAAATATTGTTTCCGTAACAATGCTCGTACCGTCGATTGTCGTTAATAGCGCCATCATCTGGCTTTGCATATCTGTCGGAAAACCGGGATGAGGCATTGTTTTCAAATCAGTCGGTTTATATTCCTTTGTCGGAATTACTCTTACGTCGTTACCTTCTTCGACGAATTGTATACCAATCTCTTCAAGCTTTGATACCACTGCAGATAAATGTTCGATAACAACATTTTTCAAAAGAATTTCACTGCGTGTAATCGCACCGGCTATCATAAATGTTCCTGCCTCGATACGGTCGGGAATTACAGTGTGTTCTGAACCATGCAGGTTTTCCACACCGATAATTTTAATATGTCCCGTACCGGCACCAATCACACGGCCGCCCATTGAATTAATGTAGTTCGCAAGATCAGTAATTTCAGGTTCCATCGCAGCATTTTCAATGTGTGTTGTCCCTTCAGCCAGACTCGCTGCCATCATTAAATTCTGAGTAGCACCGACACTCGGGAAATCCATATGAATTTTAGTCCCTTGAAGACGCCCGTCAATTTTGCCTTCTATATAGCCGGCAGACTGTTCGAACGCTACACCCATTTTCTCTAAACCTTTGATATGCTGTTCAATCGGACGTGATCCGATTGCACAACCGCCGGGCATCGCAATATTGCAATAACCGTAACGGCTTAATAATGGTCCCATGACAAGCATGCTTGCACGCATTTTACTGACTAACTCATAAGGTGCGATACAATTCAATTCTCCACTTGCATCGATAACAACACTATTTTTTTCAGACGATGCTTCTGCACCAAGCGTAGTAATTAATTTTGTTAATGTATTTACATCTGATAATTCGGGTACGTTTTTAATTATTGAGCGTCCTTCGCCAGCCAGCAGCGATGCTGCCAGAATTGGCAATACTGCATTTTTGGCCCCTTCAATCTCAACAGAACCAGACAGCTTTCGTCCACCCTTTACAATAATTTTATCCATCTTCTCACTCCATATTTCTCTATACCATTCATTATAATAATACGGTGTTTAGGTATCACTTGTAAAGCAATTAGCTGAACATGAGCGCTGCTTCCTGAGTATATCTAAAGATGTCCATAATAAAGTTGCTCATCGCTGTACCTAATAAGATACTCAGCATGATAAGCACCAGACGAATTCGTCCGATTTCACCTTTATTAAATAAATTTTCAATCCTTACTCCCTGCAATACCCAGAATGCAAGACCGATACACAAAATATGAAGAATAATATGCATTAAGGCGAACTGAGAAAAACCCAAAGTAATTCCTCCTTTCGATAAAAAAAAGACTGGAAAGTCCAGTCTTTTAGTTTTAATTAATATTTAGATACTTCTAAACGGTTAGCTGCACGCTGTAATGCAAGTTCTGCACGATACGTATCGACACGTTCATCCTGTGATTGCTGAAGCAGCTGTTCCGCTCTCGCTTTCGCAGCTTCTGCACGTTCCGAATCAATATCTTTTGAAAACTCGCCAGCCTGTACAAGTACTGTAATCTTTTCAGGTCTGATTTCTGCAAACCCTTCAGTAACAGCCAGGTAGTCAAACTTACCATTAATTTTAACGCGAAGGACACCTATTTTGAGCGGTGTAACAGTCGGAATATGACCGGCCATTACACCAAGCTCACCCTGTTTAGTTTGAAGAATAACGATTTCCGAATCTTCTTCGTGGAAAACAGAACCGTTAGGAGTAACTACATCAAGTGCAATTGTTGCCATGTTTTACCCTCCCGTTTTAGACTTCTACACCTTGTTGACGCGCTTTATCAAGTGCATCTTCGATGCCGCCAACAAGACGGAAAGCATCTTCAGGTATGTGATCGTACTTACCTTCCAGAATAGCCTTAAAGTCTTGAACTGTTTCTTTAACAGGTACGTAAGAACCTTTTTGTCCTGTAAATTGTTCTGCTACGTGGAAATTCTGACTTAAGAAGAATTGGATGCGGCGTGCGCGTCCAACAGTGTTCTTATCTTCTTCAGAAAGCTCATCCATACCTAGAATTGCAATAATATCCTGCAGTTCACGATATTTTTGAAGCGTAGACTGAACGTCTCTTGCTACTTTATAGTGCTCTTCACCAACGATTGCCGGAGAAAGTGCACGTGAAGTAGATGCTAATGGATCCACAGCCGGGTAAATACCCATCTCTGAAAGTTTACGTTCTAAGTTAGTCGTCGCATCTAAGTGAGCGAACGTCTGAGCCGGAGCCGGGTCAGTATAGTCATCGGCTGGTACGAATACTGCCTGGATTGACGTTACTGAACCAACGTTAGTTGACGTAATTCTTTCCTGTAATTGACCCATCTCAGTTGCAAGTGTAGGCTGGTAACCTACTGCTGAAGGCATACGTCCGAGGAGCGCTGATACTTCAGAACCTGCTTGAGTAAAGCGGAAAATGTTATCGATAAACAGAAGTACATCCTGACCTTCTTCGTCACGGAAGTATTCTGCCATTGTTAAGCCTGAAAGTGCTACACGCATACGTGCGCCCGGTGGTTCGTTCATCTGACCGAAAACCATTGCAGTTTTCTTGATAACACCTGAATCTTTCATTTCGTAGTAAAGGTCATTACCTTCACGAGTACGTTCACCAACACCGGCGAATACCGAAATACCACCGTGTTCTTGTGCAACGTTGTTAATAAGTTCCTGAATAAGAACCGTTTTCCCTACGCCGGCACCACCGAAGAGTCCAACTTTACCACCTTTAGTGTAAGGTGCAAGAAGGTCTACTACTTTAATACCAGTTTCAAGAATCTCAGTTGAAGTTGCTAATTCATCAAACTTCGGAGCTAAACGGTGAATTGGATCACGGCGTACTGATGCTGGAAGCGGCTCATCTAAGTCGATGTTTTCACCTAATACGTTGAAGACACGACCAAGAGTTACTTCTCCTACCGGCACTGTGATTGGAGAACCTGCGTTCTCTACTTCAGCACCACGGCGTAAGCCGTCAGTAGAACTCATCGCAATCGTTCTGACAATGTTATCGCCGCGGTGTAACGCAACTTCAAGTGTCAGAGAGATTGGCTCTGAATCAGCATTGTTAATTTTAACTACCAATGCGTTATTAATTTCAGGTAATTCACCCTCATTAAAGCGCACGTCAACTACAGGTCCCATTACTTGGACTACTTGACCTAAAGCCATTTAATTTCCTCCTAATCTCAATTATTCTAGTGCAGTTGCGCCACCGACGATTTCTGTAATCTCCTGCGTAATCGCCGCTTGTCTTAAGCGGTTATACTGCAGCTGAAGATCGCCAACAAGCTCAGTTGCATTATCAGTTGCTGCCTTCATAGCTGTCATACGGGCTGCATGCTCACTCGCTTTTGCGTCGAGCAGTGCACCGTAAATCAGACTTTCGGCATACTGAGGTAAAATTGTTTCTAGAATTGTTTCTTTATCTGGTTCAAACTCATAACTTGCAAGAGCTGTATCAGAATGGTCTGACTGAATATCAGATTCCGTTAATGGTAATACTTTACGTACTGTTACCTGCTGCTCTAGAACATTTACAAACTTGTTGTAAATAATATAAAGCTCATCGATATCTTCATTTACAAATCCGTTAACCGACTGAGCAGCGATTTCTTTCACGCTGGCAAAGTCCGGCTGATCGGGTAAACCAGTACGATGATTTGTAACATGGAAGCCACGCCCTGTTAAAGTTTCATAGCCAATTTTTCCGAGGACGAATAAATCGTATGAATCGGGATTGTTATCATGTCGCTTATTAGCTTGTTCAGTAATCGCTTTAACGACGTTGTTATTGTAAGGACCAGCTTTACCTGTGTCACTTGAAATTATGATATAGCCCGTTCTCTTAATTGGTCTCTCTTCTAACATAGGGTGTGAGCTTTCAGTATCACCAGCTGCAATTGCTCTGACTGTTTCCTGGATTTTATCCATGTAAGGCTGGAATTTTTTTGAATTCTGTTCAGCTCTTCTCAGTTTCGAGTTCGCAACCATATGCATAGCGCTTGTCAATTGACTCATCTTTTTAGTAGAGCCAATACGACCTTTAATTTCTCTTAGTGAAACCATGAATTCACCACCTTAGTAATTACTTACTTCTTAGTTAGAAGGGTTGAAAAGCTTTTTGAAACTCTTAATTGCTGTATCGTATGCTTCACTGTCAGGAAGTTGTTTAGTTTGAGCAATTTTGCTTAATAATTCAGCATCGTTCGCCTCAAGCCAGCTCAAGAATTCAGCTTCGAAACGTGTAACGTCTTCAACTGGAACATCATCCAGGTAGCCGTTAACAAGTGCGAAAAGAATTACAACTTGTTTTTCTACTTTTAATGGTTCGTTTTCAGGTTGTTTAAGTACTTCAACTGTACGCGCACCACGGTCAAGTTTAGCTTTTGTCGACTCGTCAAGATCTGAACCGAACTGAGAGAATGCTTCCAGTTCACGGTATGCAGCAAGGTCTAAACGCAGCGTACCCGCTACTTTCTTCATTGCTTTAATCTGTGCTGAACCACCTACACGTGATACTGAAAGACCCGCGTTAATCGCTGGACGTACACCTGAGTGGAATAGGTCTGACTGCAGGAATATCTGACCGTCAGTAATAGAGATAACGTTCGTTGGAACGAATGCACTGATGTCTCCTGCCTGAGTTTCGATGAATGGCAACGCAGTAATTGAACCGCCGCCTAAATCATCATTTAATTTCGCAGCACGCTCAAGAAGACGGCTGTGAAGGTAGAATACGTCACCCGGGAATGCTTCACGGCCCGGCGGACGGCGTAATAGTAATGATAATTCACGGTAAGCCGCAGCTTGTTTCGTTAAGTCATCATATACGATTAACACGTGTTTGCCGTTGAACATAAATTCTTCAGCCATAGATACACCAGCATATGGTGAAATATATAGTAATGGAGCAGGATCAGCTGCACCAGCAGTAACAATGATTGTATAATCAAGCGCACCGTTTTTACGTAAAGTTTCCACTGTAGCACGTACAGTTGATTCTTTTTGTCCAATCGCTACGTAAACACAAATCATATCCTGATCTTTTTGGTTAATAATTGTATCGATTGCAATTGTCGTTTTACCAGTCTGACGGTCACCGATGATTAACTCACGCTGTCCGCGGCCAATTGGTACTAATGCATCAATTGCTTTAATTCCTGTTTGTAATGGTTCATCAACACTCTTACGGTCCATAACTCCAGTCGCTGGACTTTCTATAGGACGTGTTTTAGTAGTATTGATAGGACCTTTACCGTCGATCGGTTGACCGAGCGGGTTTACTACACGACCGATAAGTTCTTCACCAACCGGTACTTCCATAATACGGCCGGTACGTTTAACTTCGTCGCCTTCTTTAATATCGTCACTTGGTCCAAGTATTACGATACCAACATTATTTTCTTCAAGGTTTTGAGCAAGTCCAAGTACACCACTCGGGAACTCAATTAACTCTCCTGCCATTGCATCGTTTAAACCATGAGCAAGTGCAATTCCGTCACCCACCTGGATAACAGTACCGACATCAGTAACCTGCATATCTTTATCATAGTTTTCGATTTGGCTTCTTAAGAGAGCACTTATTTCGTCAGCTTTGATTGCCATGAAAATGTCACTCCTTTAGCTATTCGCATGTTCTTTAAATTTATTTCTGATACTATTCAACTGATTCTGTACAGAACCATCGTAAACTTTCGAACCTAGAAGCACGCGTACGCCGCCAATAAGTTCTTCGTTAATTTCATTCGTTATAAGCAGCTTTTCATAACCTGTTTTATCGATAAATATCTGGCCGAGCTGATCCAGCTCTTCTGCAGATAGTTTATAAACCGATTCTACTGTTACACGAGCCTGATTATGATTTTCATCATATAATGTTAGGAACTTGCTGTATATTTCTTCGAGTAATGACATATGTTTTTTATCCGACAGGATACGCAGCAGGTTTAACAGAAATCTGTCGCTTTGACCAAAAACTGTTTCCACCACTGCTGTTCTTTTATCACGTGTAATCTTCGGGTTATCCATGAAATCGATAAAGTTCTCTACTGAAGCTGCTGCTTCAGTTACTTCAAAGAAATCAGCTTTAACATTTTCCAGATTATCGTGTTGTACTGCTACATCGAACAAGGCGCTGGCATATTTTTGACTGATCTTAGCCATTATTTATCGCCTGCTTCCTGTAAGTAGTTCTGAACCAGACTTTTCTGATCTTCAGAGTTAAGTTCCTTACGGATCATCTTCTCTGCAATCAGTACTGAAAGCTCAGCAACCTGATCGTTAATATCGCGGATTGCTTTTTCTTTTTCTCTTTCAATATCTGTCTTCGCTTCTGTCATCATTTGTGAAGAACGAGCCTCTGCATCTTTGATGATTGACTCTTGTTCTTTCTTCGCCTGACTTTTAGCGTTTTCCATAAGTTCAGAAATCTCAGCCTGCGTTGATTTCAGCAGTACTTCGTTCTCTTCTTTTAAGCGTTCAGCTTCTAATTTTCTATTTTCAGCAAAATCAATATCATCATGGATTAATTGTTCACGGTCATCCATAACTTTCTTAACTGGTTTCCACACATAGTATGACAATACTGCAAGCAGCGTCAGGAAACTCGCAAGAAGAACAAGCGATGTACCGACAGCCGTGCCCATAGTTTCACCAGCAGCACCTAAAATTAATAGTTCCACCTATGTACACTCCTTTCAAAAAAGTCTTTAACTCTCGTAGTTATTTACATAATAAGATGGCGAAATCTTCAAAATAAGACTTCGCCTTATATAACGACTCTTAGAACGTGAACATAAGTAGGAACGCGATAACGATAGCCATGATTGGAACAGCCTCAACTACACCAATACCGATGAACATAATCGTTTGTAACGGACCACGTGACTCTGGCTGACGAGCAACACCTTCAACTGTTTTAGAAACAACCATACCAATACCAAAAGATGCGCCAAGAGCTGCTAAACCTGCTGCAATACCTGCTGCTAGTAAATTCATAAAATATTTCCTCCTAGAAAATTGTCTATTATTATTTTTTTATTACATTAATGATCATCGCTCACTTTATGTGATAGATAAACCATTGATAACATTACGAATATAAATGCCTGAATCGCACCTATAAATACTTTAAATCCTTGCCATACCATCATAGGAATAAATCCTAATGCGCCTAATACCGTGCCTCCGGTTACTAATCCCAATAGGAGTAACAGAAGTATCTCACCAGCATAAACGTTACCGTAAAGACGTAAACCGAGTGTTAAGTTATATGTAAATTCTTCGATGAATTTGATTGGTGCAAGCCACCACATCGGCGTAACATATTGTTTCAAATAACCGCGCATCCCCTGCATCTTCACACCGTAATAGTGTGTCAGTACAATCATCAGTCCTGCCAGCGTCAGCGTAACGACCGGGTCAGCTGTTGGTGATTTCACCCACAGTGTATGATCCGCATCCGGTGCGACAAAAGACAGTGGTATACCGATTAGGTTGCCAATTAAAATGAATAAGAACAATGTCAGCGCTAAAAAGTGGAACTGTGCGCCTTCTTTCCATGCCATGTTGCTTTTAATAATTCCTTTAACGAAGTTCATTAACGCCTCAACAAGCACCTGACCTTTACCGGTCGGACGTACTGCAAGCTTTCTCGTCATGAAAAACAACGTAAAGAAGATAAGCAGACATGTGATGATAATCATCATTGAAGTTGCAAGTTCGAATACAATTTGTACTCCGAACAAATCAAACGACCACGTTGGAATTCCGTGTTCCATTTCTTCACCTCTTCCGTTTAAAAAGTTCCAATGCTGCGCGCCAGAAAATCAGCGCATAAGTGAGGAGCAGTCCGACTAAAATACCGATGATATTCAAAGTTTCAGGAAACCTCACCCATATTAAACAGGCCGCTGCGACAATAAGCATTCTCGTTAACGTTCCTGTTTTAACTTTCTCGCCATCGCTGAGCTGTGCAGTTCTCAAATTGTAGTACCAATTATACGACAGCAGCATCGATCCGATGATACCGATGCACAGCCCTGCAAAAAACGGCAAAGAAGTAAATATATAAGCAATAATACTCAATATTAAAAGTATTATTAAATATTTCATAAAGTTTTTAAAATAGCCTTTAAAAATTTTCACTGTCTTTTACGACTCCTCGGGTAATGTAACATGTTGTGAAAACAATTACATACTCTAATGATTTTATAGGAGCGCAATTTTTGTGTCAACAAAATATGGAAATTTTAACAACATGTTCACATTTGCTAATCATTTACAGAAAAACTGATAGGTTTTTCTTTAGTTATCCCATAATAATACTTTATGTTCTCGCAAATTCTGCGTGAAGCCTGTCCGTCACCGTAAGGATTTTGTGTTTGTGACATTTCATTATACATTTTTTCATCTGTTAGCAGTTCTTTTGTCATGTTGTAAATATTTTCCTGCTCAACACCTGCAAGTTTAAGTGTACCTGCTTTAACGCCCTCAGGACGTTCAGTAGTATCGCGCAGCACAAGTACCGGCTTACCAAGTGAAGGTGCTTCTTCCTGCACCCCGCCTGAGTCAGTTAAAATCAGATGACTTCTTGCAGCAAAGTTATGGAAATCAAGTACATCAAGCGGCTCAATTAATTCAACGCGCTCGTGATCGCCTAAATACTCCTGTGCAATTTCACGTACTTTAGGGTTTTTATGCATTGGATACACAACTGTCACATCTTCAAATTCGTCAACAATCTGACGTACGGCACCAAAAATGTTATGCATCGGCTGACCGATATTTTCGCGTCGGTGTGCCGTTAAGAGGATAACTTTATTATCTTTATGTTTTTCGATAATATCACTGTGATAGTTTTCATCGACTGTTGTTGCTAATGCGTCGATTGCAGTGTTTCCTGTAACTGAAATCTTTGTATCATCTTTTGCTTCATTCAGCAGATTCTGACGTGCATCTTCTGTCGGTGAGAAATGAAGGTCTGCTAAAACACCTGTCATTTGACGGTTCGCTTCTTCAGGGAATGGTGAATATTTGTTATGAGTGCGGAGACCTGCTTCAACGTGACCGATGTCCACTTCATTGTAAAACGCAGCAAGTGAACCCGCGAATGTTGTCGTTGTATCACCGTGCACTAAAATCATATCCGGTTTTACTTCTTTAATAACTGATTCGAGACCGTTAATTACACGTCCTGTAACTTCTGACAGTGTTTGGCCGGGCTTCATAATATTTAAGTCGTAATCAGGTGTAATATCGAAAGTCGTGAGTACTTGATCAAGCATCTCTCTATGCTGAGCAGTAACTACTACAACCGGTTCAATATCTTCATCTTTTTTCATTTCGAGTACGAGCGGTGCCATTTTAATAGCTTCCGGTCTCGTACCGAAAATCGTCATAATTTTTTTCATAACAATCTCCTATGATTTATTAGCGTGTGCCAAATAGTCTGTCGCCGGCATCGCCTAAGCCGGGAACAATGTAACTCTTCTCATTCAATTTCTCATCAAGTGCTGCAATATAAATATCAACATCCGGATGCGCTTCTTTTAATACTTCTACACCTTCCGGTGCTGCAATCAGACAGATGAAACGAATTTTTGTCGCTCCATGTTTTTTAACTGCAGTAATTGCTTCCACCGCTGATGCACCTGTAGCAAGCATCGGGTCGATAACGAAAATATCGCGTTCTTCTATATCTCCCGGAAACTTCGCATAGTATTCAACAGCTTTCAATGTTTCAGGATCCCGGTACAATCCGATATGGCCGACACGAGCTGATGGAATAAGTTTTAAAATACCATCCTGCATACCAAGGCCCGCACGTAAAATCGGGATGATACCCAGTTTTTTTCCGCTCAGGCGTTTAGCTGTAGTTTCCTGAACTGGTGTCTTTACTGACACATCTTCGAGTGTAAGATCTCTCGTTACCTCATAAGCCATAAGCATACCCACTTCATCGACCAATTCTCTGAATTCTTTAGTCGACGTGTTTTCATCACGGATATAGCTCATTTTATGCTGGATTAACGGATGATCCATTACTTGTATCTTTGACATATATCTTCCTCCACTCTAAAAATTAACCGGATGATCCCATCCGGTATATATTATAACGCAGTTTATTTGTATAGTGGATACTTTCCTGTTAATTTAGTAACTTTATCTGAAATACCTTCCAGATTCTCTTCATTTTTAACACGTGTCAGTGTTTCAACGATAATATGACCGACTTCTGTCATATCTTCTGTTGTAAATCCACGCGTTGTCATCGCAGGCGTTCCGAGGCGGATACCGCTCGTCACAAATGGCGATGCTTCATCAAATGGAATTGTATTTTTATTAACAGTAATACCAACTTCATCAAGTGCTTCCTCAGCCACTTTCCCTGTCAGACCGAAAGTCTTAACATCGACGAGTACAAGGTGGTTATCTGTCATACCTGAAACGATACGAAGACCGCCGTCAGCGAGTGACTGAGCCAAAGCTTTCGCATTATCCAGAACACGCTGCTGGTATTCTTTAAATTCCGGCTGCATTGCTTCACCGAACGCCACGGCTTTCGCTCCGATAACATGCATTAACGGTCCTCCTTGAATACCAGGGAAAATATTTTTATCAACAGCTTTAGCATGTTCTGCAGTCGTTAAAATTAATCCTCCGCGAGGTCCGCGTAATGTTTTATGCGTTGTTGACGTTACAAAGTCAGCATGCGGTACCGGGTTCGGGTGCAGTCCTGCTGCAACTAATCCTGCGATATGCGCCATATCTACTAATAAATACGCACCGACTGCATCAGCAATTTCACGGAACTTTTTAAAGTCCAGTGTTTTAACATATGCACTGCCGCCTGCAACGATCATTTTAGGCTGTTCTTTTTTAGCGATTTCCATAACTTTATCGTAATCAATTGTTTCAGTGTCCTTCTCAACACCGTAAGATAAGAAGTTAAATAATTTTCCGCTGAAGTTAACAGGTGAACCGTGTGTCAAATGTCCGCCGTGCGATAAATCCATACCAAGCACTTTGTCTCCGTGCTCAAGCACCGAGAAATATACTGCCATGTTTGCCTGAGAGCCTGAGTGAGGCTGCACGTTGGCATGTTCTGCACCAAAAATTTCTTTTGCACGGTCACGTGCGAGGTTTTCCACAACGTCTACATGTTCACATCCGCCGTAGTAACGTTTCCCCGGATATCCTTCTGCATATTTGTTCGTTAAAATAGAACCTTGTGCTTCCAGTACTGCCGGTGAAACGAAGTTTTCACTCGCGATAAGTTCGATGTTGTTGTTTTGTCTTTCCAGTTCTTTATCAATAACTTCCTGTACTTGTGGATCTTGTGATTTAATATTAGACATTGTAAATCTCCCCTTTATTTATAATGCGCTCTCGGTCCGCCGACTAATTTCGGACGGGTTGTTGCTATCGTCACTACTGCTTCGCCAACTGTTTTAACAGAAGTTCTTACCGGTATGGCAACATGTTTTAAATGCATACCGATCAGTGTCTGGCCAATATCAATGCCGCGGTCTGCAATGACCGACTCAACGACAACAGGGTCTAACAGCTCTTTATACGCAAATTCACTCAGGCTGCCTCCCGCTTCTTTGTGCGGTACTACTGTAACTTCTTCTAAATTCAAAGCTTCCATCGTGTCTCTTGACGTTGTCAAAGAACGGTTAATATGCTCGCATCCCTGAAATAGTAAATGCATTTTTTCTTTGCCGGTGATTTCTGTAAAGTGTCTGCAGATGACTTCTGCCGCTTCATCCGAACTGCTTTTACCGATGTGCTTCCCTATAGTTTCCGATGTCGAACATCCGATAACGAGCACTTTCCCCGATGTAAAAAATTCTGTTTCATATAAATCATCAGTCAGTGCCTGTAAATCATTCTTCAATCTTACAAACGCGTCTTTCATGTCTACCACCCTCAAATTCAGTGTTCAGCCATGTGTCCACCACTTCAAGTGCAAGACCAGGGCCGATAACTCTTTCACCCATCGCGAGTACATTGGAATCATTATGTGCGCGTGTTGCTTTTGCTGAAAATGTATCGTGTACGAGTGCACAGCGAATACCTTTTGTTTTATTTGCAGTAATATTCATACCGATACCCGTACCGCAAATTAAAATACCTTTATCATATTCTCCTGCAGCTACTTTCTCTGCGACCGGTTTAGCATAATCCGGATAATCCACAGAGTCTGTATTGTCAGGTCCGAGATCTGTAAAATCAATTTTTTTATCTGTTAAATATTCCGTAACGGTCTTTTTTAAATTAAGTCCGCCGTGGTCGGATGCGATTACAACTTTCATACACTCATCTCCTTAGAATATATTATAACCATCAGCATCAAGAGTTTCAAAAGATTACCGGACTTACCAGTTAAATTTATCGATGTATTTTTTTAAATATATAAATACTTCTTCATATTGAACTGTTGTGCCGCCGTATGGATCTGGAATGTTTTTATTTTCGTCGCCTGCATATTCAGATACGAGCTGTACATCCGCTTCCGGAAATCTCTCAATAATTGCATTTTTATGACTGTCTCCCATAACAAGCAGCGTGCTGTTTTCAATATCTTCTTTTGTCAGCTGTTCGGGTTTTGATGGTACGGGTAATTCTGCTGCTTCTATAATAGAAAGAGACTGGCTGCTCGTATCGCTGCTTACAACATAAAGTCCTCGTGATGAAATATCCATATGCGGATACTTCATACGTGCATAACTTTCAGCCAGCGGACTGCGGCACGTATTACCTGTGCAGACAAATATCATTTTATTCACTCTGAATCACTTCATTCCCCGTCGCTTTATATATACGGTTCATCAGTCCTTCAGATTCCGGCACTTTATCGAAACCGTGAATGAAAATAATATCGACGTCCGATGTGTCCATGATACGTAATGCAGAATACAGGTTTCGGGCCGCCTCTTTATAACTTTCACGGTCCCTGCACAGACTGATAAACTGTATATCTTCACTAATAAATTCCCTGCTTGTTTCCGGGCCGATAATACCCACTTTCTGATTACGTTCCACAGGCAGTTTTGTATTATTGTTAATACCGCCTTCGATTACAATCAGTGGCTGGCTTGGTGCGTAATGCTTATATTTCATACCAGGTGATATTGGTTTATCAGTTTTGTCACTTACTGTGCCGACAGCTGTTTCCAACACTGCTTCCAGTTCTTCTTTTGTCACTGCACCTGGCCGGGCGATTCTATAAGGGTACTGTGTACAGTCGAGCACAGTACTTTCGATACCGTAAATTGCTGACTCACTGTCGATAACTCCGTATAATTTATCTTCGAGATCATCGATGACGTGCTGAGCGTTTGTCGGCGACGGTTTGCCGCTGATATTAGCACTCGGTGCAGCCAGAGGGATATCAGTATACTGCAGAATTTTTCGTCCCACAGGATGGCTTGGCATACGTACCGCAACGGAGTCGAGTTCAGCTACTGCATTTGTTGAAAGATAATCTCCTTTTAACGGGAGAATGAAAGATATCGGGCCAGGCCAGAACGCTTCCATTAATTTAGTAATTCGTTCATCAAGCACAGCCGTAAATTTTTCCAGCTGGCTGATATCATGTATATGTATAATTAAAGGGTTATCCCCCGGACGTCCTTTGGCGGAAAAAACCTTATTAATTGCCTCTCCGTTCCGGGCATCCGCCGCAAGCCCGTACACTGTCTCTGTCGGAATACCGATAATTTCACCATAGGTAAACGCAATTTTTATTTCTTCAAGCTTTTTTTCGAGCGCTGTTGCTTTACTGTTATCGGTTAAATCAGCTTCAGTAATTTTCCATATTTTAGTCACTTTTTTCACCCCACGTAAAATGTAATATTCTATCCTGTTGATTAATGTCTTTAATTACCTGCACAAAAGTATCCGGCCAGACGCTCTCAATATATTTCTTTAATGCATCCGCCTGATTAAAGCCGATTTCAAAATATACCCGGCCGCCTGATTTCAGCACATCCGGCAGTGTCCGAATCATTGCTTTGTACAGCGCCAGTCCATTATCATCTGCAAACAGCGCTGTGCCGGGTTCGTATTCAAGTACGGACGGCGTCATCAGATGTTTCTCGCCCTCACTTATATAGGGAGGATTAGAGATGATTATATCAGCTTTAATTTCTTTATCCACTAATGGTTCAAATAAGCTTCCCTCTATATAATCCACAGTGACTCCGAGACGCTCCCCATTCTTTTTAGCAGTGCAGAGGGCGCCGGCTGACAGATCCGTAACTATGACTTTATTTGAAGTCCAGTGACCGGCTAATGTTAAACCGATTGCACCTGTCCCGGTACCGATATCAACTGCTGTTAAGCCGCTGTCCTTTTCATTATTTAAAATGAATTCTACGAGCTCTTCCGTTTCATTTCTCGGAATCAGCGTGTCCCCTGTCACCGTAAAATATGCGTCGTAAAAATACGCTTCTCCGAGCACATACTGGTAAGGTTCATTTTGGCAGACACGCTCGATGACAGATTTGTATTTTTTATAATCTTCTTTTGGCATTACGTCTTCTCCGTATATCATCAGCTTTGTAAAATTCATTCCGAATAGTTCTTCCATTACAATTGATGCTACGCGAATTTCTTGTCCAGATACACTTAAAGAGGCTTCCGCCTCTTTAAGTACTGCTCTATATTGTTTCATTGTTCAATTCTTCCAGTTTTGAAGTCTGCTCTTCAATTGCCAGTGCTTCAATAATTTCATCCAGACTGCCATTAATAATCTGGTCCAGTTTTTGAATTGTTAAACCAATGCGGTGATCAGTTACACGGTTTTGCGGATAGTTGTACGTACGTATACGTTCAGAACGGTCCCCGGTACCAACTGCTGATTTTCTCTTCTCAGCATATTCATCATGTGCTTCCTGCTGCATCATATCGTAAACACGCGCTTTAAGCACTTTCATTGCGTTCTCTCTGTTTTTAATCTGTGATTTTTCATCTTGTGATGTTACTACCGTGCCGCTTGGCAGGTGAGTAATACGGACTGCCGAGTCAGTCGTGTTAACGTGCTGTCCACCGGCACCGCTTGAACGGTACGTATCAATTTTAATATCTTCGTTACGGATATTTACTTCTACGTCTTCTACTTCAGGTAATACCGCAACAGTCGCAGTAGACGTATGAATACGTCCCCCTGATTCTGTCTCAGGTACACGCTGAACACGGTGTGCACCATTTTCAAACTTAAGTTTTGAGAATGCACCTTTACCCTGGATCAGGAAACTGACTTCTTTAAATCCACCTTGGTCACTGCTTGAAGAGTCAACAGTTTCCGTACGCCATCCCTGGTCTTCGGCATATCTTGAATACATTCTAAATAGATCTCCTGCAAAAATCTGTGCTTCGTCGCCGCCTGCAGCACCGCGAATTTCCATAATAACGTTTTTGTCATCATTCGGGTCTTTCGGGATAATAAGAATTTTTAAATCATCTTCCAGTTTCGGCAGCATGCTTTCAGACTCTGCAATTTCTTCTTTCAGCATTTCAACCATTTCCTGGTCGTCTGTTTCTTTCAGCATTTCTTTAGATTCTTCAATTGTTTCCATGTGCCCTCTGTATACGCGGAAGACTTCGACAGTATCATGAATGTCGCTTTGTTCTTTAGAATACGTGCGCAGTTTGTCAGGGTCGCTGACTACATCAGGGTCGCTGAGCAATTCAGTTAACTGTTCATATCGATTTTCTATTATTTCGAGTTGATCAAACATAAGAATACGTCCTTTTCCTGGTACTTTTTAGTTATTTTATTATAGCATATTTTTAAGACAAAAAAACTGCACTGAGATACTCAGTGCAGTTGAAATTTTGTTATTCTTGGTTGCTTGATTTAAGACCGAATTTTTTGTTGAATTTCTCAACACGGCCATCTGCAGATGCGAACTTCTGACGTCCTGTGTAGAACGGGTGTGAATCAGAAGAGATATCTAAACGAATAACCGGGTACTCGTTACCATCTTCCCACTCCATAGTTTCAGAAGAAGTACGTGTAGATCCACTTAAGAATTTAAAATCTGTAGTTGAATCTAAAAATATTACTTTTTTGTATTCAGGATGAATTCCTTGTTTCATAATTGTCAGCTCCTTTGCCCTGGACCATCTGGAACAGAGTTATTGTGGCTATCACCACGCATTACTTTGCCATTATACATCCTGAGGCTATAAAAATCAATATCCCTAAGGAAATTTATATAACCGGTTTCCCTGTCTTCTGAGAGCTTACCATGCGGTCTCTCAGCACATCGAAGAACTCTTCGTTTGTCTTCGTTGTTTTTAAAATTCTGAGGAAACGCTCTGTAAAGTCTGAAGAATCCTTAAACAGATTTCTCAGCTGCCATAAAATTTCAAGTTCTTTTTTATCGAGCAGCAGTTCTTCTTTACGTGTGCTTGAACGTCTGATATCGATTGCCGGGTAAATACGGCGTTCGCTTAAATTGCGGTCAAGATGCAGTTCCATGTTCCCTGTTCCTTTGAATTCTTCGTAAATAACATCATCCATACGGCTGCCTGTCTCAACAAGTGCAGTCGACAGAATCGTCAGGCTGCCGCCTGCTTCAATGTTACGTGCCGCACCGAAGAAATGTTTCGGGCGGTGTAAACTCGCAGGATCAAGACCACCGGACAACGTACGGCCGGATGCCGGGATTACTAAGTTGTATGCACGTGCCAGACGCGTAATTGAATCCATTAAAATAATAACATCCTCGCCCATTTCAACGAGGCGTTTCGCACGTTCCAGTAATAGTTCCGCAACTTTAACGTGATGCTGAGGCGGCTCATCGAATGTCGAATGCACAACATCTGCATTCTCAACCGAACGTTCCAGATCCGTAACCTCTTCCGGACGTTCCCCG
>JBQDHL010000019.1:0-2009 GCA_052093725.1 Jeotgalicoccus sp.
TCAATCTTGTCATGCTCAGCTCTTAATTCATCCTGAATCGCCTGCATGATGCTGTCTTTATCTTCCTGGGTAATTACGCCGTCTGCTACGAGCTGATCTCCGTAAAGATTGTCGATAGACGGATATTCATTTACTTCATTATAAAGATTAGGGTTCGTCGTCATCGGCTCATCCATTTCGTTGTGGCCGTAACGGCGGTAACCGATTAGATCAATAACTAAATCTTTTTTGAATTTCTGACGGTACTGAATTGCGATGTCGATAACGCGGAGGACATACTCCGGACGGTCACCATTGACATGGAATACAGGCATATCGAAACCTTTAGCGATGTCAGATGCGTACAATGTTGAACGTGCATCCCACTCTTCAGTCGTAAAACCGATGCGGTTGTTTGTAATGATGTGCATTGCACCGCCGACTGAGTAACCTTCCAGGTTAGATAAGTTCATCGACTCAGGGTTAACACCCTGACCTGGGAATGCGCCGTCACCGTGAATAATTACACCTAGTGAATTATCAACGTCATGAATGGCTTTTCCAGCCTGGTCAGTAGTTTCCTGCTGAGCACGCGTACGTCCCTGTACAACAGGTCCCACGATTTCAAGGTGTGACGGGTTGTTTGCAAGAGTCACTGTTTGTTCGATACCTTTGTCAGTTCTTGTTTTAACACCGCCGAGGTGGTACTTAACGTCGCCCATCCAGCCGTTAGTCAGTTCAAGTGAACCGTCCTCAGGAAGGAATTTCATCGGGTCAGTCGACATAAATTCACTCAGCATCATTGCGTACGGTTTTTGAAGCGTGTGCGTCAGCACGTTTAAGCGTCCGCGGTGAGCCATACCGATTTGCAGGTGTGGAATATTTTCATCAGCCATGCGCTCGAGGAGGTGGTCGAGCATCGGTACTAACGAGTCTACCCCTTCAATAGAGAAGCGTTTGGCACCGACGAAGTTTTTATGAAGATATTTCTCAAAACCTTCAGTTTTAACTAATTCCTTGAAAAGATAAATTTTCTTATCATTGGAAAGTTCGACTTCGCCGAGCCCCTCGATTGTATCGCGTAGCCAGTCTCTTTCTTCACTGTTGTTAATATGAGTGTACTCATAAGATAATGGTGAAGTGTAGAGTTGTTCAAGGTAACGTGCTGCTTCAAGCGCATTGCTGTATTTATCAGCAAGAGCTTCAGAGACGATACTTGCAGGAAGGTTTTCAAGATCTGCATCAGAAAAACCGTATGCATTAAAATCAAAGTCAGGTGCATTGTCAATTTCCGGAGAGTAAACCGGATAGACATCCGCTTTTAAATGACCGTACTGTCTAATATCATTTAACCACTGCAAAATACCTTTGATCTTATCCTGGCCTGTTGAACTAAGAGCCTGACTCGATTGACGAGTATTGCTTCCTTCACTTGAAGAAATGCTTTCGAATAGTAATTGCATTTCCTCAGATACTGATTCCGGGTCTTCTTTGTACATGTCAAAATACTCAAGAATCATACCTAGATTTGTTCCAAATCTTACAGGAGCATTCTCAACTTCATTTTGTTGCATTGTACTGCCACCTCTTTATAATTTTTAAATACTCTTTACGTATAAAATTTTACCATTTTACAAGGCTTCTTGAAAGTGCAATTGTATATTGTAACTAATGTTTTCCAAGTTAATTTTTCGGTTTTGGGAATTTTATGTGAACAGTTGTTGAATTTCCTTCAATACTTGTAATCCATACCTTCCCTCGGTATAATTCCACGATTTTTTGAGCGATCGATAAACCGAGTCCATTTCCACCCTGATCGCGGCTTCTGGATTTATCGACACGGTAAAATCTGTTGAATACTTGTTCGATTTCAGCTTCCGGAATACCGATGCCGGAGTCCGTAATCGAAATTTCAATACTGCCGTCGCTGTTGAGTTCTGATTCGACCGTAATGTGCTTGTGCTCCGTATCAAATTTAATCGCGTTATCGAGGAAAATAATCAGCATCTGTTCAAAATGATAATTATTAA
>JBQDHL010000019.1:2019-11836 GCA_052093725.1 Jeotgalicoccus sp.
AATTGGATACTTAATTTTCCCTTTATGAAGTTTCGCCTCGAACGTATAATCCGGATGAACTTTATCCAGACCTTCAATCCGGCTTATTATTTCATCGTTTAAATTGATGTTTTCGGTCTGCAGATAATCTGCATTTTCATTTTTCGTCAGGAGCAGAAGTTCTTCGACGAGCTTGTTAATACGTTTCAGCTCTTCAATCGAAATACCGAGTGATTCATCGAGCACTTCGGGGCTGTTTCTGCCCCACCGGTTTATCAGCTGCAAGTGACCCTGAATAATCTGCAGCGGCGTCCGGAGTTCGTGGGACGCATCCTCAACGAACTGTTTCTGCTGATTGTACGACTCTTCAAGAGCACCCATCATATTGTTAAATGACTCGATCATATAATCCGTTTCAACAATATTTGTCTTCAGATCGAGACGTTCAGCGAAGCCCTGATTCTCAATCTTCTTAAGCTGGCCGGTGAACCTTCCGATCGGCTTGACCATCTGAATCGAGAAAAAGTAACTAATTATCGATGTAAATGTAATCGATAAAAACCCGATAATGGTTGCGATGAACAGCATCATGCGGATAATCGTATTATATTCATTCAGCGGATGCACGACCGACACGTAACCGTGCCAGTAATCCGACTGCAGCATGCGCGTCCCGACGAGATAATCATCGCCTTCGAGACTAATTGTTTCAATGACAGGATTCACGTTCGCCTCAAAATCAGTATCGATATTCAGCTGGGTGCGAATCGGCCAGCGGTAAACCTCTTCCCCGCTGAGCGTATACAGCCCCATCTGCTGATCATCATACAGGCTCGTGTAAATATCCCGCTCGGTAATCGAGTTGAATGGCTGATTTTCATACAATCCACTGACATCTGATAAACTTCTCGAGACCGAACGGTACTCCTGGTCTTTTAAATAGACACTCGTCGCGTAAATTAACAGCGAACTGAACAGAAGATAAGTAATCGTAATAATCAATATGGATAATTTCAGCCACTGTGTGCGGAGAGATGTTACCCGGTTCATTGTCTGATCACGTACCCTACACCGCGGACAGTTTCAATCAGTTTATCCTTCTCGAACGGTTTTAATTTATTCCTGAGATATCTGATATACACATCGACAACATTTGTTTCCACTTCGCTGTCGTAACCCCAGATAATATCGAGAATCTGTTCGCGCTTCATAACGATCCCCATATTTTTAACGAGCAGATGTAAGAGCTCATGCTCAGTTTTCGTGAGTTCAATCGGCGTACCGTCAATCGCCACAGTATACGCTGACGTATCAATGGAAATTCCGTGGAGCTCAAGTGTATCGTGATTCGTCTCCGTCGTCTTATTGCGGCGCATAATTACTCTAAGGCGCGCAAGCAATTCTTCAATCTCAAACGGCTTCACGATATAATCATCCGCACCGTAATCGAGACCGACGACTTTATCGTACGTATCCCCTTTTGCAGTAATTATAATAATTGGCGTGTCCTTCGACTTCCTGAGTCTGCGGCACACTTCAAGACCATTTAATTTAGGCAGCATTAAATCCAGCAAAATCACATCATAATCATTCTCATACGCGAGATTAAAACCCTCCTGCCCATCAGCAGCAAGCGTCACATTGTAACCCTCGTGACCTAATTCCAACTCAATGAAACGCGCTAAATTCGTTTCGTCTTCAACAACTAATACTTCCGGCATAAGCCTCACCTACTTTGTCTACATATTATCATGAAAATGATGCTGATTAAAAATGAAAGGCGCGGTTTGGCTGGTTTTGTAAGATGCTGGAGAGATATTTAGCTTGGGTAATGAGGTTTTTGTGATAAGCCTGTGTATTTTCTTGGGGTTATCACGGATTATGAGCAGGCTCCTGCATTTTAGAGGAACCTTGCTCACTTTGGGCACGATTATGAGCAGGCTCCTGCATTTTATAGGGACCTTGCTCATTTTGGGCATGATTATGAGCAGGCTCATACTTTTCAGAAGGACCTTGCTCACTTATTTAATAATTTAAGAGGAAAAGTGTGTTTGTCAGACAATGTCGAAATCTACACTGTCCGACAAATCATTTTGTCGGACAGTGTAGATTTATAATCTCCTAAATATGAGCATTTAACAGCTTCTTAAACGATAAAAACCAGAAACCCTCTCTCAAAGGTTCCCGGCTGAAATTATTTCAATTATATATCATTAACTTACAATTGTATTTGGTGTTTCCATCATATAGCTTTGTTGTTTAATAAGCAGATTAGTTTTCACATCGGGCCATTCGTCGTCGATGATTGAATATATTATTAAGTTGCGCGGCACACCGTAGAGTGCGCGTTCTTTTCTGATAATACCTTCTTTTGTAAAGCCAATGCGTTCAATCGCTTTGTTACTGCGTTCATTACGTTCGTCGGCGCGTACTTGTACGCGCATGAGCTTTAACACTTCGAAGCAGTATTCGAGCAGCAGGAATTTACTGTCTGAGTTAATGAATGTGCGTTGGGCTTTTGTGCCGAACCATGAAGCGCCGATTTCGCAGCTCTGGCGTTCGTAATCGATATGCTGAATGCGCGTAGCACCGACGACTTCGCCTGTTGCTTTTAGTATGACAACAAATGGTATTGTTCTCAGCTGATCGCGGAGCTCAATGGCACTTTGGATCCACTGGCTCATCGCTTCTTCGTTTGTGGCCTGAAAAAGCATGTAGGTCCAAATACTGTCATGATTGATCGACTGAAGTTCTGCGGCGTGGCTTAATTGCATGGGCACGAGTCGAATTCTGTCGTTTTCAAGTGTAATGTTTTCATATAAATTTATTGCCATATCATCACCTGCCGTCTTAATATTACCCAAAGTAATTTCATTATAATTCCTCGGAAAATATTAAGCAATGATAATACATAAAATTAAATTAACGCAGTTTTTTTAAGCTTTTTATGGAGCAGCGCGCTTGTTCCGACGACTACTGCAAGACCGATAACGACGCCTGCCAGCACGTCTGTCGGATAGTGTACACCGAGGTAGACTCTGGATGATGAAATCATCAGGATAAACGTCGCGCACACTGTCATTAACAGTGCTTTATTATTTAAATCGGTGTTCTTAATTATAGCCCCGAGGGAACCGAAAAATATTGTCGACCCCACTGCGTGTCCGCTCGGGAAACTGAATCCGGAAATTTCAACCAGACGGAGCATTGATGGACGCTCGCGGTCGAATGAGTTTTTCAGTACCGGAATTAAAATGCTTGATGCAATCATCGAAATTAAAATGAACAGCGTATGAATCTTTAATTTATAAAGCATTAAAATTGAAATCAGAATGAGTGACATCACGATCATGGACAGTACTTCTCCGAGCTGGGTAAAACCGAGCATCAGTGCTGTCGTAATAAAACTTTCGGATGCGTAGATAAATTCATAGACTTCACGGTCGATCCAGCGGCCGAGTCTCGATTCATGAAAAATCGCGATGACGCCGAATATTAAAGTGAAGACTAAAAATAAAGACATTTTCTTACTCCGGCTCACTCAGACGCCTCCTCAATCAGTTTATCGGCAAGTTCTGCTGGGTTGAATCCGTGTTTAAACTGAGTCATTTTATACGTAATATCGTTGTAGTTATCATCGATGTAATTCAATTTCTCATATAAATTTTCTAAAGTAAGGTTTTCTTCTTTAAGAATCTCTGCATAACCTTGTTTTTTAAAGTACTTCGCATTTTGAATCTGATCGCCACGGCTCTGGTCAAGTCCGAGCGGAATTAAAATCATCGGTTTTTTCGTGAGGAGCAATTCGAATATTGCATTCGAGCCGCTGCGTGAAATGACGATGTCGCTGATAGCGAGTAAATCCGCAAGTTCATCGCCGACGAATTCAAATTGCTTGTATCCGGCATTGCGATTTTTTTTATTTAAATTGCCTTTCCCAGTTAAGTGAATGACCTGATATTTTTCTGTCAATGTATCGATGTTGTCGTGGACGAACTCATTAATAATTTTCGCACCGAGTGATCCGCCCATAACGATAAGAACAGGCTTACTGGAATTGAATCCTGTTAAAGCAGAGCCTCTTTCGTGAGTGCCAGCTAGAAGTTCAGGACGGATTACCGGGCCGAGGTATTCGGCTTTGGCATCGGTAAATTTTTCTGCAGTTGTCTCAAACGTACAGAATACTTTCGTCGCGAATTTGCTTGCGATGCGGTTAGCAAGGCCGGGCGTTAAGTCCGATTCATGAATGTATACCGGCACATCTTTTGCAGCTGCTGCGAGTACTACGGGTACAGATACAAAGCCGCCTTTAGAAAAGACGAATAACGGTTTCTCACGTTTTAAAATTTTCTTCGCATCAGTGACGCCTTTTACCACTTTAAAAATATCTTTTAAATTTTCAAATGATAAATAACGACGCAGCTTGCCGCTCGAAATTTCATGGTACGGAATATTTAACTCCGAAATGATATCTTTCTCGATACCTTTTTTCGAACCGATATAATGCGGTTCAATATTTTTATTCTGAAATTCAGGAATTAGAAGTTTGTTAAGCATGACATGTCCGACTGTGCCGCCGCCTGTCAGCATAACTTTTTTATTTTCTTGAACCATATGCGCCCTCCATAATACTTATTGACCTTACTTTAAACTATTTACAAATTGTCTACAACAAAAAATTCCGTACAAGTGCAATCTGTACGGAATTTGATGTCTTACTCTTCTTCATTTTCTTCTTTTAAATTCTGTTCATCTTCAATGACCGGAGGAATATGCGGTGCATTATCCCTTGCCTTCTGTTCAATTTCTTTAATTGACATGTCACCGTTAATATAATCGATTAAATAATTCAGCTGAGCATCGTTTTCGTTAATGCTTTCACGGATATCCGACAGAATACTTGTTGTCGTTTCACCGGTAACAATACCGTCAGCTTCAAGTTTTTCATCTGTCTGATAAGCCATTACAGCTGCAGTCAGCTCACTGTCGAAGTTATTGTCGAACGTAGTAATATCATATCCAAGTTCATCGAGTGCCACTTTAATCGACAGTACTTTATCATTTGTCTGTCCTTCAGCGAACACTTCGTCTTCAGTCAGCAGTTCGATGCGGTAATAATCCGGATTAATTAATTCGATATCCGGTGTAATGCCCTCATCCTGCACCCATGTTTTTTCAGGTGTCAGCCATTTAGTATTTGTGTATTTCAGCATTGAGTTATCTTTGAATTCGCTCGTGCGCTGAACCACACCTTTACCAAATGACGTCGTTCCGGCAATTTGAACATTTGTTAAATCATCGAGTGCGCCTGTAAATACTTCAGAAGCACTTGCAGAACCTTCATTAATTAAAATGTAAACATCTTCGAATGATTCAGTATTCGGGTTCTTCTCGTTTTCAGTAACGATTTCCTGCTGATTACCCTGATTATCTTCAAGGTACAATGCCGCAGTATCCTGTTCAATGAACTGGTTAATCAATGTCACTGCTTCGTTTAATAGACCGCCCGGATTGTAGCGGAAGTCGATAATGAGCTCGTCGACACCGGCTTCAGCAGCCTCGTCGATAAACGCACTGAACTCGTCCGTTGTGCCCTGCTGGAATCTGTTGACGCTGATATGTCCGACGCCGTCGATTTCTTCATATGTCACACTGTCGATATGAATCGTATCTCTCGTTATCGTAACATCTGACGGGCTGCCTTCGCCGCGCTGAATCGTCAGAACAACATCAGTGCCTTGTTCACCGCGGATCAGCTGTACTGCTTCAGTCGTCGTCATTCCTTCAAGCGATTCGCCGTCAACAGCGAGAATCTGGTCACCAGGTTCAATACCGGCTTGTTCTGCTGGAGAACCTTTCATCGGACTTGAGATAATGATCTTGCTGCCTTCCATCATCACTTCAGCACCGATACCCTCAAAGTCTCCGGTAATGCTTTCTTCGAATTCACCAGTCTCATCGATATTCATATACTCACTGTATGGATCTTCAAGTCCTTCGACCATACCGCGGATAGATGATTCGATTAGAGCGTCTGAATCCACATCCTGATAATAATCTTCATTTAGCGTGTCGTAGACACTGTACAGTTTTGCAAACTCGGTTCTCGTATCAGTTCCGACGTTCACTGCACGTTCCTGATTATTTGATATTGCGATTGCTGTAATTACTACACTGGCAATAATCGTCGTTAAAATAATGACGATAAACCAGAATATATTCATTTGAACGGATCGCAGCTTAGTCTGGACGTTCTTGTCATTGTTTTCTTCGCTCAAGATATGCACCCAATTTCTACCTATGTATTACTCATATATTATCAGCTTACTTGATTAAAGAAAAGAAAAGAACAGTGAAATCACTGTTCTTTAAAAATTAGTCGATTATTTTCCAGCAAATGGCACTGCTGCATCAAGCGCAACTTCAATCATGTCGTTGAATGTTGTCTGTCTTTCTTCTGCAGTAGTTACTTCACCTGTAATAAGGTGATCTGAGATTGTCAGGATAGCTAATGCACGTGCATTGTACTCTTCAGCGATTGTGAATAATGCTGCAGATTCCATTTCAACTGCAAGCACACCGTAGTCTGCAAGCTGTTTAGTATCTGTTTTAGTATCGTAGAATGAGTCAGCTGTGTAGACGTTTCCGACTTTCACATCAAGACCGCGTTTTTTAGCTTCGTTGTAGCTTGCTAAAAGCAGCTCGAAGTTTGATGTTGGAGCAAAACTCACGTTACCGAATAATTTGTTGTTCTGGTAAGAGTCAGTTGTTGCACTTTGTGCAATAACAACATCGCGTACTTTAACTTCTTCTTTTAACGCACCGGCAGTACCGACACGGATTAAGTTTTTAACGCCGTAGTCGCGCATTAACTCATGAATGTAAATTGAAATTGATGGAACACCCATACCAGTTCCCTGCACTGAAATTCTCTTGCCTTTATATGTTCCAGTGTATCCAAACATATTGCGGACTTCGTTATAGCAGACAACGTCTTCTAAAAATGTTTCTGCGATGTACTTCGCACGGAGCGGATCGCCCGGCAGTAAAATAGTGTCGGCGATATCGCCCTGTTTTGCGTTAATATGAATACTCATATTTTCATCTCCTCTATGATTGTAACCATTCTGTGTAATCTGAAAAACTTTCATCAAACGTATCTAATGATATATTAAGATACGTGTTCTTTTCAAGATAATCTGAGATTTCTTCGTAATTATTTGAGTATTTCGGGAAAGACATGTCATCTGCAATGTGATTTGCGAGCTTACCGATGTCATTTTTTACCCCGATTTGTGTTTTTATATATTGATAATATGGACGATCTTTCATACTACTCCTTGTTATCCAGCAGCTTGACGTATTCTCCGTAGCCTTCTTGTTCAAGTTTGCTTTTCGGAATAAAATCCAGGGCTGCAGAGTTGATGCAGTATCTTAACCCGCCAAGTTCCTCGGGCCCGTCAGGGAACACGTGACCAAGGTGAGAGTCAGAAGTTTCACTGCGGACTTCCGTACGGCGCATACCGAACGATGTGTCTGTATGTTCAGATACATCTTCCTCTGACAGCGATTTTGCAAAGCTCGGCCAGCCGCATGAAGAATCGAATTTATCATTTGACGTAAACAGCGGCTTGCCGCTCAGTTTATCCACGTAAATACCTTCTTCGAAATGTGTCCAGTATTCGTTTTCGAAAGGTGCTTCTGTACCATTTTCTTTCATTACTTGTCTTTCAACATCTGTTAATTCACTAATATCTTTTCTTGCCATTATTTTTCACCCCATACATTTTCTACAAAACCTTTACGTCCTGACCCTTTGTAATACGCATTGTAGTGACCTGTATTTTTCTTATAGAAGTCCTGATGCTCGTCTTCTGCTCTGTAGAAGTTTTTAAACGGCAGTACCGGTGTATTGATCGGACTGCTGAAAATTTTTGCTTCATCAAGTTCTTTAATTAACTGGAGAGCAGTATTATGCTGAGCTTCATCGTGGTAAAACACTGCCGGCATATAATGCGAACCGCGGTCACCGAACTGTCCGCCGATATCTGTCGGGTCGAACGTCTTGAAAAACACTTCTAATAGTTCACGGTAACTCATCACTTCTTCGTCGAATTCTATCTGTACGGCTTCAACGTGTCCTGTTGTGCCGGTTGATACTTGTTCATAAGTTGGATCAGGCTGATCACCGTTCGAATAACCTGAGACGATTTCCTGCACGCCGTCCCACTGGTCAAAAGGTTTAATTAAACACCAGAAACATCCGCCTGCTAAAGTTGCTGTAGTCATAAATTTATTCCTCCTAGAAAGTGTTGTTAACTGAAAAATACCATGCATTGTTTTCATAGTCTATTTTGTCGGCTTGAAGCTCCACGCCGAAATACTGTTCAAACAATGACATATCGATCACAATTGCGCGTTCTGTCTCGCTCATCGCTATACCGTCCGGTAAATCGACGAGCTTTCTTAGTGCTGTGTACAGCGTATCTTCACTTAGCGGCAGTCCCGCTAAGTTTAAATCTGTTAAATGAATGATAATATTATCACCGTTCACGACCGGCTCCCCGGCAATACTTGAATTAATAGAGAAGCCCAGCACCTTTTGTTCAATATCAACATCGATGCCGCTCTCATTAATATTAACAGTAAACTCATCATATGGAATATTATCATTAATCAGCGTTTCAATCGTACTGTTCGTTAAAATAAATTCCAGTTCCTCGGTTTCTTCGGGCGGTTCGTTCCCGCTCGTCTCTTCGTAAGACTGAGTGAAGAATGATGTGATAACAATGACGACAGCGATATTAACTGCGAGCAATATAAAGAATAAAATCATCCATATATATTTTCGCATAAATTACAGCTCTCTTGTCAGGTGCAGGAACGTGTGCGGATACCGGTTTTTATCGTCTACGGTACCATCTTCTGACGATTCTACAGTCCAATCATCTAAATCATATGCCGGGAAAAATGTGTCGCCGGCAAATGTCTCATCGATGACCGTAATAAACATTTCGTCAACGAGTTGCATCGTCTGTTCATAAATTGTGCTGCCGCCGAAGATAAAGACTTTGCCGGGAAGGTTTTTAATGTCATCGATTGAATGAATGACATCGACGCCTTCAGCTTTAAAGTTTTTATTCGTCGTTAAGACGACGTTTCTGCGGTTCGGGAGCGGACGTCCGAGCGTTTCATATGTCTTTCGTCCCATAACAATAGTATTCCCTGTCGTGCGTTTTTTTAATCCTTTTAAGTCTGCAGGCAGGCTCCACGGCATGTCGCCGTTAAAGCCGATAACGTTCTGACTCGCATGTGCAACTATTAAAGATACCATCAGTGTCCTCCTATACTGCAATCGGTGCTTTGATTGCCGGGTGGGATTTATAGCCGACTATTTCAAAGTCTTCGTATTCAAGTTCGAACATCGATTTGTCCGAGTTAATTTTAAGTTCCGGTGCAGCGTAGCTCGTCCGTGACAGCTGCGTATTTACTGCATCGAAGTGATTCGAGTAAATGTGCGCGTCGCCAATCGTATGCACGAACTCACCTGTTTTAAGGCCGCATTCTCTTGCAACCAGTGCAAGCAGCAGACTGTAACTCGCGATATTAAACGGAATACCTAAGAAGATATCACCGCTCCGCTGATAGAGTTGCAAGCTTAATGTACCGTCTGCTACATAAAACTGGAACAGCGTATGGCACGGTGGCAGCGCCATCGTTTCGATTTCTGCAGGGTTCCATGCACTGACAATATGACGTCTCGAGTCCGGCTGATTTTTAATGCCTTCAATCAGATTACCGATCTGATCAATAACTTGACCGCCCGGACCGACCCAGT
>JBQDHL010000019.1:11846-23441 GCA_052093725.1 Jeotgalicoccus sp.
GCCATTGTTTACCGTAGACATTGCCGAGCGTACCGTATTTCTTGCTGAATGCATCATCGTTCAGTACTTGTTCTTTAAACGATTTCATTTCAGCTTTGTACAGTTCATTAAATTCTTCGTTTTCGTGAGCACGGTGACCAAAATCAGTCATATCGGGACCAGTGTAATCTTCCGATTCAATATATTTTTTAAATGCCCATTCGTTCCATATATTATTATTGTACTGAAGGAGATATTTAATATTTGTATCACCGCGGAGGAACCATATCAACTCTGTTGCTACGAGTTTAAAAGAGACCTTTTTAGTCGTTAAAAGCGGAAATCCTTCGCTTAAATCAAAACGCATCTGATGACCGAAGACGGATTTTGTACCTGTATTCGTGCGGTCTGTTTTCGTTGTACCCTCATCCATCACGCGGTTCATCAGACTGTGATAGCCATTATCAAATGAATTCATTAAACTCATCCTTTTCTTTTGTAATGTAATTCTATATAATTAGTATTAATGAAAAGAGAAAATATAAGTGATCGGAGTGTTCTGAATGGAAATTTTATTCACAGTCGGTTTAACTTTACTTGCAGGCTACATGATTACAATGTGCATCTACGAGTAATAAAATATTTAGAAAAAAGGAAAGGGTGCGCCCTTTCCTTTTTTTATTTTGTACAATATTCGTCAAAATCTGCTTTCAGATCCATCATAATGTCTTCAATCGTTCTATTCTCAATATTTTCCCTCGCTGTAAATGACACGAGTTTATCGCCTTTAAATAAAGCGAATGAAGGACTTGACGGTGCCTGGTCAATATATTCACGCATCGCCTCGGTCGCAGGACGTTCCTGACCCGCAAATACAGTCGCCAGACGGTCCGGTTTCATCGGGTTCTGATTTGTTACTGTAACAGCAGCAGGTCTGGCAAGACCTGCTGCACAGCCGCAGACACTGTTAATAACGACGAATGTCGTTTCGTCTTCTTTAGTATTTTTCATAAAGTCATGCACACCATTGGGTGTCGTTAACTCTTTAAAATCATAATTTGTCAGTTCCTGCCTCATAGGTTCTGCAATTTCTTTCATATATGCCTGATATGCATCCATGTTATCGCTCCCTGTTCTGCATTTGTTTCCACACGCTGCCGAGTGCATCTTCGCCCTGTTCAATACGGGCAATTGCTATTTCAATCTGCAGCCTTACATCGTACTGCGGATCATTCTGATGTGCTTTTAATACTTCAAGACTTGTTTTATCTCCGGATTCGTAGATGAACATTGCCGCACGCCAGCGGACAATCGGATTTTTATCGCCGAGTGCTGTATACATATCTTCGAGCCCTTCTTTAAAACCAAGATCGCTGTATGCATCAGCCGCAGTTCTTCTGACCGGAATTGCGCGGTCGCCCATCGCAACTTTTAAATACTTTAAAGTTTCCGGTACTTCAATCATTGCAAGCAGGCTCACGCTCATGCGTCTAACCTGCATTTTCTCATCATGAAGTGCATGTTCCAGGAGCGGATAATCACTCTCGTTTGGTGTATCAAAATGATTCAGCATATAGAGGCGTTCTTTCCAGTCCTCTGTATTTTTAAATTCATCAAGTGATACTTTAAAGTATTTCATCGGTGCCGGCTGCACGCGGTTTTTAGCTTCTTCGACGAGTTCATGAAGTGTCCCATCGGGATACAATGCTTCAACTTCCTCGATGACTTCAGTAAATACATCTTCCGGCGAGCCGTAGCGCGTACTTAAATTCTCCCATTTACGGTCGAAGATAATGTTGTCTTCCGGCAATGTTGCGTCAGTGACAGCTTTAGTAAAACGTTCCGGTAATCCTCGGCGGTGTTCTGTACCGTCATTTAACTTGACCTGATAGGGAATTCCTTTAAACATGAGCACCTGAGTGTCCACTTCACCAAAGTTCGACTCAGGTGTTAGTCTTTTTTTACTTCACCAAGATCAGCGTCATTAAAAGTCGCTTCGATTTTCGGAATTAAAGTTTCCCACTCTGTTTTCGTGCTTTTATCAACTGAAATAAAGTCTAGTGCATGGAAGACGCTGGTTACATCTTCAAGTTCAAGTACACGCGCGATAAATGCCGGCGTATCCTCAGTAACTTCTTTATAAGTTGAAGATTTCATTTCCTCTTTTGTTTCATTTACAGTAATTTTCATAGTGTTCGGGCTTGGTGTCGGTTCAATTCTTACGATTTCCATAGTGGTGCCTCCTGTATTATAGTTTATTACCTTGCATTTTCATTTCGATGCCGACGGAGCATTCCGTAATGCAGAATGAATGTGCACTTGATTTGCTTCCTTCAGTCCGGTTGACTTCTTTCAACATACATCCTCTGCAGTATGTACGTTCAAGACAATTAATTTTATCCAGAACTTTCGTATCCATTATCATACCTCATTACTTTAAATTGCAACATAGCTAAAAAGCTAATTCAAACTTAATTTTTTGCGCTCTTTATACAAACGGTCTTTTGCCAGTTTGTCTGCACCGCGGTTATTTTTTCTCGGTGTATGAGTAATTATAAACATATCGAGCGCGTTTGTTAAGGGAACGACTCTGTCGTAGTATGATTTGAATACTTTATTTTTAACGTGACGTTTTTCAAAAGTATCGACGATAATTTTAGAGTCCGTATAAACGATTAATGATGTCAGATTTAATTTCCGAGCTTCTTTAAGCGCAAATTCAAATGTCGCCCACTCCGCTTCATGGTTATCCATTTCACCGAGCATGATAGTCTCTTCGTAATTCAGTACATCATCTTTAATTATTACCCCGCCGCATGCAGATTTCGGCTTGAAACTCGCTGCTGCGTCGATATATACTTTCGCCATTTATATCACCCTAAGTTTAAAGTTGATAAATATTTCTCTGCAAGACGAAGATCATGATGCTGAAGGACATTGTTAACATGTCCGATATCGAGATTCAGACGGCTCTTATCCATCAGTCCGTCGAGTTTAATCGGCACGTCCGTAATAATTTCAGCGAGACGCTGAGACATTTTTAATGACTCCATATCATTCATAATCTTTTCCTGCATTTTCGGTGTCAGCGTATCTATGTTATTCAACAGCGTTTCGACTGAGCCGTGCGTCTGAATCAATTTAAGCGCCGTTTTCTCACCGATACCTGCAACACCTGAATAGCCATCACTTGCGTCACCCATCAGTGCTTTAACATCGATAAACTGCCCGGGTGTAATACCGTACTGTTCCTGGAATGTATTAAAGTCGTAATAGTGATATTCCGTATAGCCTTTTTTAGTCAGCCAGATTCTGTTCGTCTGATTGATAAGCTGAAGCAGATCACGGTCACCGCTGACAATCGTCAGGTTATCGACGTGACGCGCGACTGTACCGATTACGTCATCCGCTTCATAGCCGACGATACCATCCTGGTAAAAACCGATATCGTGCATCACATTTTTAATCATGCCGAACTGCGGCTCCATTTCTTCAGGCGGTGCCACACGGTTTGCCTTATATCCTTCATACCATTCGTTTCTTACTGACTTTGAACCCATATCCCAGGCGATAATAACGTTATCCGGTTTTGTAAGTTCGAGCAATTTGAATGTATGTCTCAGCATGCCCTGAACACCGTTCGTCGGGACATCATTACTGTTATACATAAATTGATTACGGAAACTTGTCGCGTAAAAGTGTCTGAACAGTAAAGCCATGCCGTCTATTATTAAGGTGTGCTGTGTCAAAATGTTCCCTCCATTGTTAAATCCGTTAAAGCGAAATGCGTTCTACTGCTTTAAGCAGTGCTGCATCTTCATCGTAGTCCGTACGTGATATTGCTGAAGGCTCAGCTTTCAATGCCTCTGTAATCATCACACGGTCATTTTTAAGCTCCGCATCGAGCAATGCTGTGTATTGTCCGGCGAGCTGTTCCATCTGCGCTCTTAATGCATCTGTATCGACTGAACGGACAATAGTCTCTGCCAGTTCTAATAATGCATCTCTGTATGATTGAGCTTTGTTTCTGCTCTGATAGAGAATCTTATCAAAAGGTTTCAATACTTCAGCATCAATATGAACTGCGGGTTCTTCTGCCTTCGCACTTGTTACTGACAGTGTCCCCGGTGTTCCTGCAATTTCAAGACGTTCGTTAAATTGTGTGATCATCTGTGACGTCTGACTGTCCGCCTGACGGTAAACCGCATTAAAGGCAATACTCGACTCGAGCGTCAGGAAATCTTCGATATTACGCACGATAATAGAACAGTTGTCTCTGATGTAATGCTTGTTGTGCATCATGGAGACAGTCAGCAATCCTTTTAAGTGATCGTACAGCTGGAGACGAAGCCGCTTCGTCAGATACGTGAGTATAATATCGATTTCCTGTTTCAGTGTATCGTTAATACTCCCCGCTGTAATACCGTCAATATCATTAAGTAAGGCTTTACGGAGTTCAAGCAGTTTAGTGCGTTCTTCCCCGTTATCTTCAAACTGGCGCATATTACTCATTAATGTGTTAATCAGCTGTCTCCGGGTTTCCTTCAGTGTTTTGTACTGAACGTTCCCTGACTGCTGGTCGGCAATCTTCATAATTTCAGATTTCGCTGTATTGAAGTAGTCGTCTCCATTGTCTAGAGCACGCTTACTGGAAACAGGATAGAGTACGTGTTTAATATGCATCGTATTTAGAGCATTACGCATATAATCAAGTACTTTATCTCTATCCGCTTCAGACTTCATTAAGTCGACCGCGTTAATTATAAAGATGATCGGGAAGTCTTTACCTTTCAACGACTGAATATATTGCAAGAAGGTTTCATCCGAACGTGAGAATACATGGTTATAGTAGGATACGTAAATAATCATATCGCTCTCTGTAATAATGTCTCTCGTTTCCGACGTGTGACGGGCGTTAATAGAATTAATCCCCGGTGAGTCGACAAGTGTATATGACTGTGTCATATCGTTATCAAGTGAAACATTCGCCTTATGGATAAACGTCGAGTCTTTATCATTACTGATCTTCGCAATTAAGTCATCTGTATCGATGCTGACTGTCTGACCGAGCTCATCTTTATAGTGCGCATAGTTTTCCTGTATACCGGCTAACAGCGGCTTATACGTTTCGTCTACTGTATCGATGTTCTTACTGATCCATTTCTTATAGCCGTCCGCAGTATCGTGACGCTCTCCTGACAGTGTAGCCAGTGTCTCTGTTAAATCCGCTTCACTCTTATAGACGACAGTACTCGTCTCGTCATTATTAATTTCTGTAATTGTTGCTGTAGTCGGGTTAGGACTCGTCGTTAAATGCTTGTCCCCCATCAGTGCGTTAATGAATGTTGTCTTGCCTGCACTGAATCCGCCGAAGACGCTGATATTCGCTTTACCGTTATCTATACGTGCGAGCTTATCGTTTAACAGTCTTCTGTAGTCCGTATAGCGCGGTGATGATTCAAGCAGACTGCCGAGTTCACGGAACACTGCTAAATTCATGCCCTCTTCATTGTTAACCATAAATTCGTTATGTCTACTTTCTGTCGCTTCGACCTGATTTTCATCATCATACGATAACGTAATCTCTTCCAGCAGATTTAACTTATCGATCTCATCATCCATATGAATATAGAAATGACGATAATTCTGTGTATCGAGTGATTCAATCAATCCGAGCAGTTCACCCGCCTTAGTATAGAGCGCCTTCTCGGCGGCTAGAGTTGTCTGTGCTTTAACTTCCCCTGTGTCCGCAGCAGTCAGCTTGTCCATGTGAACGACTGCTTTTTCCGAGACTTCTTTCGTCAGAGTCGACTTCAGCTTATCGAAGTAATTCGTAATATACGTCTGGTTCAGTGAAGTAATCTTCTCCGTCTTCAGGAATGCATCATCCCATTCAAATTTAAACGGTTCGCCTATTAAGCCGAGCGACTGAAAGAAGCTGTTAATGTACGCATTAAGTTCTGGATGTATGACAGGCTGTATTGCCGCGTCAACTTCGGTGAGCGTTTCTTCGTACATTGCCTGTTCTTTTTTCTTTTTGCCGAACAGTCCGCCCGCTTTCTTCTCTCCCGCCATAACTTTTAAATATTCCGTAATCGCATCTTTAACCTGATGAGGGAATAAATAGCTGTCTTTCACGAGTTTTTTAACGGATTCTTTGACGTGAACTTTTAATTCATCTTCGTCACTGCGTAGATGATTAATTTCAGCTTTCGTCAGTTCATTGTTTAAATACTCAATGCGTTCTGCTGCTCTCTCACTGGTAAGCTCATTATCAAGCTGCAGCTCATCGTGGAGTTCTTCCATTGCGTCCCGTAAATATCCAAGCTGTTTATCTTCTATGTTTTTAGTAATCCGCGCATCGTACGAGACATCAAGTTCAGCACGTTTGTCCTCAGTCTTTTGAATGAATGCCTTTAATTCGTCTATACGGTTATAAGGCGACTCATAGATAGAAGTTGTGAATAAATGCTCCGGATGAATGTTCCAGCTCGTGAGTGTACGTTTAACGCGGTTTAAGAAGGTGTCTAAAGTAATTTCTCGGTCATCGTGCTTGTCAATCTGGTTAATGATTAACACGATCGGAATATCAAGCCCCGCGATTTCTTTCAGCAGCGTTAAGTTATGCTCACTCTCCACGTGGTTGTACTCCACCGTAAAGAAGATTAAATCACTGTTCAGTAAAAAACGGTTGGCGGACTCTTCGTGACTGTCCGTATTGGAGTCCACCCCCGGCGTATCCTGAAAGACTGTATTGTGCTGATAGTCCTCTGATTGAATGTCCATCGTAATTGCCTGGATATCCATATCTTTTGTGTTCAGGGATTTTAACTCGTCGTAGTTGTCGAGTGACGCGTACTGATACTGGTTAATGAATGCCTGTATTCCCGTACCTTCACCAATCTGTACCGCGACAGTATTGCTCGTCGTCGGCACCGGTGATGATGGCAGGATGTCCTGATTAAGCAAATAGTTAATCAGGCTCGATTTCCCCGCAGAGTAATGGCCGATAAAAGAAAATACCAGCTGTTCGTTATACGTCTTCTGAATGGCATGGTCAATCTGAGATACAAGCGTATCGTTATCCGATTTCAGAATTTCTTTTTTAAGTTTATACAGCGTATTAAGCGTTTGTCTGTTTTCCCCTTGTGCTGACAACTATTCTTTCACTCCCCAGTATTGGAACAACGTCGTTTCAATATAGCCGTTAAACAGCTTTCTGCGTTTTGTAGCTTTCTTGCCGACGATTTCCTCAAACTCTTTATTCGATGTCATTAGATAAACATTCAGTGACGGATTGTCCTCCATCAGCTCACCGATTTTACCGTACATTGCTTCAACTGCTTTTGCTTCCCCGATACGTTCACCGTACGGCGGATTCGTTACGAGCTGTGCATTTTTATCGAGATCCTGAAGATCGTGTACATCGAGTGTACCGAATTCAATATCCGATTCCAGTCCGACTTCTTCCGCGTTTTTAATTGCGATGTTAATCATGTTCGGTTCAATGTCTGTTGCGTAAATTTTAACTTCTTTATCGTAGTCCGCTTCATTTTCACATTGCGTGCGAACTTCTTCCCACAGTTCTTCAGGAATAATGTCCCATGACTCACTGTCGAATGAACGGTTTGAACCGGGTGCGATATTACGAGCAATCATTGCCGCTTCAAGTGCAATTGTTCCTGAACCGACGAACGGGTCATACAGCGTTTTTTCTCCTGTGTAGTTTGCAAGCTTCAGCATTGCTGCTGCCAGTGTTTCTTTAATCGGTGCGTCACCCTGAGCGAGTCTGTATCCGCGTTTATGCAGTGCGTCGCCGCTCGTGTCGACAGTAAGTATTGCTCTGTCTTTTAAAATGTTGATATCCATTTTATAGCGCGGGCCATCTTCAGGCAGTTTCCCTGTCATCTTAAATGCATCTTTTAAATGTTCAACAATTGCTTTCTTCGTAATACGCTGCACGTCAGGCACACTGAACAGTGTAGACTTGTGGGAGCGTCCTGTTACGGGGAACTCTGCATTTGGTCCGAGTATGTCTGACAGCGGTAATGCTTTAACTGCTTCAAACAGTTCGTCGAATGTTGTGACGTGAAAATCACCGACGACGATTCTAATACGGTCGACAGTACGAAGTTTTAAGTTTGTTTCGATGATAGTACGTTCATCGCCTTCAAAGTATACGCGGCCATTTTCAAGTTCTGTTTCAAGACCCAGAGATTTGATTTCATCCGAGACGACACGTTCAAGTCCCATCGGTGTGTTGACAATAAATTTAAAGTTCATTTTAAGAAGCTCCTAAAGTTTAATTTGATTTAATTACATTATAGTATGAAAATAAGCATAAAAAAAGCTCTCCTCAATAAGTGGAGAGCTTTTTTGTCTAGTCCGGTTTCTCTATAAGCCATGTTCTGTCCCGCTGTGCTGCTGACGTGCACTAGTATACACTCGCACATTGGTGATAATCATCTGTCTATATTAAATGAATAATATCTCTCCGTCAGTTGAATTCCTGTTGGAAAGTGCTCCTACCTAATTTGGATTGCTCACTCGAGGGGTTTACCGCGTTCCATCTTCATCATTTCTTCTGAAGCTCGTTTCTGTGGCACTTTTAAAGCTACTCTACTCATATGTGTAAACACTTAGAATATTTCGCAGCCGTCAAGATATAAAATATCATTGCCCAGACTTATGGTTTCATCTGGCACGAACACTACGGCCATCTCAGGCCGTGTGAGCATGGACTTTCCTCTATGCAGGCATGCTGCATAGCGATTATCCGAGTTACCGTCTTTTTTATTTTAAAAATTCTTAAAATACATTGTTAATACTACTGTTGCCTATTTACTTACTGTGCTGCCAAAAACTTGTTTTTCAAGACTCGAAAGACGTTTTAAAATATCAATCTGCTGATTTTGACCGCTGCCGCCCTGAGTGCGTGTATTTGTTGCCACTCTGATCCGGAGATCCTCAACTTCCTTTTTTAAACGTGCATTTTCTTCTTCAAGTTTTTTAATGTTGTTGTTCATGTCTGCCATTTTTTGATAATCACTGATAACATCGTCAAGAAAACTATCTACTTCTATCGGTTTAAAACCTCTTAGTGATTTTTCGAATTCTTTCTCGAATATATCTTTTGCAGACAGCCTTAGCGTATAGTCACTCATACTTACACCTCTTAACTATCATATCTGTCATTAATGAAATCATTAATATCATCAAATTGTATTCTTTCAATATTATAATGACTTTTCTCACTTAATTCAAGCATAACACTATATATATATTTTAAATTTGTTTCTGTCTCACTGTCGTAGACGAGAAGACCGTAATCAGAATGCGCTGTCACGAACTGATTAATCGCTTTAAACATACTCGGATCCCCGTATTCCCGTTCAAATATAAACTGATGAAAGTCCGCATGTTCCAATATATTGTTTAAATTAATTTTATCGGTCTCGTTATACCGGTCATCGAATTTATGAAACGGCTTCAGGACACCGAGCTTAATATCGTAATCTTCCTTTAAGTCGATAATCTCATTCGCCGCATACATCTCTATGCCCGTATAGCCCTGGATGATAAACCACTCAGCGCCCTCTTCAGCCAGATTGATAATACGCTGACGGAGGAAATCACGGAGCACTTTCACTTCCGGCTGTGAATCTTTAAAGATGCCGAGCTCGTAGTGGCGGTACCCTGTAATGAATACCCTCACAGCAATCCTTCCTTCCCGGCATGATTCACCCACATATTAATATATTTGAATTTTTCATGATACAGTTTTAAACTGAAGCGGGATATGTGACAGCTCATTAACACTTCCATGAGTTCGTCGCTCATCACTTCTCTAATTTGCTCTGTCAGCCGTTCATCAGTCTGTATATGAAGCAGCTGGTCAGCGAGTACTTTATATTTATTTAGAAAAGGTTCTATTTCTGTTGTAAAATCGAACTCGTAGCCTGCTCTTGCTTTTTCGTAGCGATTCGCGATTTCATCCAGCATTTCGCGGTAATCGCTGTATGATGCATTTCTTGACAATTTGGACACACCACCTATAATAATGAAATGTTAATCAAACTCTAATTAATATATAATAGTAAGTATATATAATAATAGTTTGGAGTGCGAATTTAATGAAGTACCCTCAGGGTGTTAAAAACAACCAATCAAATGTAACACGTCCGAATAAAGAAATTAACTATGGTCAGCGCGGTATGACTCTGGAAAAGGATCTTGATAAAACCAATCAGTTTTATCTGGATACGAAGCGGGCAATTATACATAAGAAGCCCACTCCGGTTCAAATTGTAGACGTTGATTATCCGTCACGGAAAAAAGCTAAAATAACGGAAGCTTACTTTAAAGTTCCATCGACCAGTGACTATAATGGTTTATATAAAGGAAGATACATCGATTTTGAAGCGAAGGAAACCCGCAACAAAACACGCTTCCCTCTTATAAATATTCACGCACACCAGGTCGAGCATATGCGCGCATGCCATAATCAGGGAGGCATCGTTTTTCTCATTGTTAAATTCAGTGTTCACGACGAAGTCTATCTTTATCCGTTCGAACATTTTTCTAAACACTGGGACGAATTTACAGGTGATGGCAGAAAGTCCATAACCTATGCTGACATTAAGGATGAGAGTATTTTACTACCAATAAAATACAATCCGCGTTATGATTATTTAGCTGCAGTTGACGAATTTTATTTTGAATAGGGAGAATATATATGGAATCGAATTTTAAAAGGAGTAAACAGCCTGACAAGAAATCCGAACAGAAAAAGCAGTCAAAATCCAAATCATCAATAATTAAAAAAGTGTTTTTATACGGTGCACTGCTTGCACTGATTGGCCTTGTTTTCGGTGCTGTGCTGTTTGCGTATTACGCATCACAAGCACCAGCTTTCAGCGATGAAAAGCTGAAAGATCCTGTTCCCGCTGAAATTTATGATCAGAACGACGAGATGGTGACCACCCTCTTCCAGGGACAGAAACGGGAATACGTAAGTATTGAAGATGTGCCGGAAGGTGTAACCAACGCAGTCCTCGCAATTGAGGATGATCGTTTTTACGAACACGGCGCAATTGACTTTGTCCGTCTCGGCGGCGCGGTCTTAAGTAATATTACAGACGGCTTTGCATCCCAGGGTGCAAGTACGATTACCCAGCAGGTCGTTAAACGTGCCTTCCTAACAGAAGAACAGACGATTGAACGTAAAGCACAGGAAGCATATCTGTCTTACCGTCTGGAACAGGAATACTCTAAAGACGACATTCTTGAAATGTATCTGAACAAGATTTATTACTCAGACGGCATTTACGGAATTCGTACAGCGAGTCTGTATTATTTCGATAAAGAACTTGCGGAGTTAAACATCGCAGAGAGCGCTTATCTTGCAGGACTCTCAAACTTACCGAACGTCTACAACTTATACGTAGACCCTGAAGCAGGACAGAACCGTACAGATACGGTACTGTATCAGATGCTCCAGCACGAAAGAATTTCACAGGCTGAATACGATGAAGCAGTGAATATCGATATTACGGAAAATTTAGTCCCGCGCGATGAGACAGAACGTGCATCGACGGAACAGGAAGACCCGGAATA
>JBQDHL010000020.1:0-22551 GCA_052093725.1 Jeotgalicoccus sp.
TATAAAGATAGCTGGGTTTTAAATTTTCGGGCGTAAAGTAATATATTTAAAGAAGGTCTTAGTTTACTATTCTTCAGGTGCAACGAACGTTCTTTTAGCTAATTCCTGTTCATAAACATATAGTGCATTCCCATCATCTTTTAATCTTTCCAGATAATCGATATGTGTTTGGAACATTTCTTCTTCCTCAACTTGTTCATCTAAGAACCAGTTCACAAATGATAGTGTCATATGTTCACGATCTTCAGTTGCAATGTCTGTGATGTCATAGAAACTTTTAGTGACTGCCTTCTCCTGTTCTAAGCCTTTTTTGAAAGTACCTAGTAATGAACCATAATCATTTTTTGGCTCAGGAATCGATTGGAACTTAGCATGAATGCCACGACTGTTCAAATAGTTATAAATTTTCTCACCGTGAAATCGTTCTTCTTTAGCTTGCTGCTTATAGAAATTAGCAAATCCACCATAACTCTGGTTTTCACAATATGAGGCCATTGCTGAGTATTCGTGTGCAGCTGCAAACTCATTATTCATCTGGTCAATTAGAACTTGTGTTAATTTTTCTGATAACATTTAAAGCACTCCCTTTAATGTTTTTTTCTTTTATAGCTTTTCGTTCTGCTTCTTATCTGATACTACTAATATATAACTTATCTATAATTTAAAAATTGACCTATATCAATATCTGCAAATAAAACCATATTAGAGAATGGTAAGGCCAGAGCTCTATTTTATATTTCCCCTCTTCAATTTTAATGAAACACCTGCTACTGCTTCTGAAATATAATAACTGTATAGAAGGTTGCTACAGAGAAGCATATTACGAGTAAACTGAATCAAAGACTGATACGGTTGAAGAATATAACTGAATTTAATATATTTTATGAAGGAGAACTAAATAATGACAAAACATATACCGTTAAATGTCCTCGAACTTGTGGGCATTTCAGAAAACCAGACAGTCAAAGAAGCGATTGAAGCTTCCCTGGAAAATGCAGAGCTTATAGATAAGCTCGGTTTCAAGAGACTATGGTTCGCTGAGCACCACAATACGAAAAGTCTTGCATCGGTTGCGACCTCACAGCTGATTGCGATGGCTGCAGCGCGTACAAAAAACATCCGTGTCGGATCGGGCGGTATCATGCTGCCGAACCATTCGCCTTTGCAGGTCGCTGAAAACTTCGGTACGATTGCTCAGCTGTATCCGGATAGAATTGATCTTGGTCTCGGTCGTGCACCGGGTACTGATCAAAGAACATCTCAGCTGATTACACGTACTAGCAGCGATGCTCAAAACTTTGCAAACTCGATTTATGACCTCATCGGCTGGTTTAGTGATGAAGGACTCGGTCACAGTGTTCCCGTGACTTCAACAGTAGGTACAGGGACGAATATACCAATCTGGGTATTGGGTTCAAGTATGAACGGCGCATCGATTGCCGGACAACTCGGACTGCCCTATTCTATTGCGACACACTTTACACCCGATGATTACAAACAAAAAATTGATATGTACCGTTCGTCATTTTCGACAGAAACACCGACTTCCCAGATTGATGAACCTTATGTCATGGCGGGAATTAATGTTGTTGTGGCACCAACGGATGAAGAAGCAGAAAAAATCTGGACGACGACAACACAGATGTTGACGGATATGCAGACTGGTCAGCAGCGTAAACTTCAGGCACCCGTTGATCCGGAAGAATTAGGGTCAGCAGAACAAAGAAAAATGATGGACGGTATGTTCAGTTTGAAAGCAGTGGGTTCACCAGAAACTGTTCGTAAAAAACTGGAAGAATTTGCGGAAGAAACGGGAGCAGATGAGCTGATTATTGTGACTTATGCTTATGACCCCGAAAAAAGAAAACAATCGATGGAACTGCTGGCAGATATGTGGTTCTAAATGACATATAAGATGATACAAATAAAGCTTCTAACCTATCAATATGGTTAGAAGCTTTTATTTATTCTATTTCCGATTCAGCTTCTCATTAATTTTTCTGCTGTCGAGAAACGACATCAGATAGAACGTGAGAAATATTATGAACATGATAGCAAAGATAACTCCTGCATAGGAAAGCACAGATGTAAGGCTCATATCTATCCATCCATTTAATAAAGAAACAGTTGTGAATGCAATGATACCTATCGTAAATTGTATTGTATAAGCGGGTAATCCTGACAACTTTGTGTAATGCAGAAGTGTTGATACGCCAATAATTCCGGATGCAATCCATACAGAAATTACTTCATTGGATAATGTGCCTGAGAGTGCTGATAGTAAATACACAAAACTCCCAATCCCAATTGCTTGTGCGACACATATAATTAATCTTTTCATTATATCCCCAGCCTTTCTTTTAATTTAGAAACGTAACGTCTTGAGATACTGACTTTCCTGCTATTCTTCATACGTGCAATTAAATTTCCGGAAAACGATGGTTCCACGCGCTCGATCATTTGGATGTTTAACATCTCAGATTTCGATACTTTCAAAAATGTTGCAGAGTTCATTTCCTTCATCAGTGTGCTTAAACTTTTGGATGTAACAATCTGTTCTGACTTTGTATATATTGTCAGTGTTTTATCTTGTACTTCTGCACAGATAATCTCTGATTTTTGTAACATTCTGAATTCCTCATCGGAGCGGATAATTAAATTTTCTCTGTCTGTTGTAAAATAATCTATATAAGATAAAATCCGTGCACCTGCAGTTGTAGTCTTTGTATGAATCTTTACTTCATTTTCGCTTAACTGGTTATCAATTATCAATTCGGGCTCCATAACCATCCTCCTTAGCGCTTAACTTATTAACCACAGTATATAATGAAAAGCTTTATTAAATCTCACAACTTCCGTGAGCGGTTATAAATTAGCCGCAAGCGGTCTGGTAAACGCAAAAAAGCCCACTAAAAATTTAGTGGGCTTTTCTTAATTAGTGCGGATAAAGGGAGTCGAACCCCCACGTCGATTAAGACACTAGAGCCTGATTCTAGCGCGTCTGCCAGTTCCGCCATATCCGCTTAATATAATATTAAATAACAATAATATAAAATCCCTCTTTATGTCAATATTTTTATTACATTTTTGTTAAATCCAGTTGAGTCAACGGTATAATGAAGATAAGATTATAATAACTGATGGAGGCATCCTTTCGTGAATGAAGAGAAAGTAATACAAAATATCGAAGAATGGGTCAAAGCTGAGCTGCTGAATGAAAAGAGCGGGCATGACTGGTACCACATAAAAAGAGTGACAGATATTGCGAAAGAAATATTAAAGTACGAAAAGGCTAATACTTTCATTGTAACTGCAGCTGCATTGCTGCATGATATTGCAGATGATAAAGTCACGGCTAATGTTGATGCTGCACTTGAACGTATTAGAGAGCTTCTTGAGAGCAATGAAGTTGCTGCTGATACTATTGATACGATTTTTGATATTATCACCACGATGTCATTCAAAGGTGGTACAGGCAAGAAGTTGTCGTACGTTGAAGCTCAAATCGTTCAGGATGCTGACCGTTTGGACGCTCTAGGTGCGATTGGAATTGCGAGAACTTTCCAGTATGGAGGTTCTAAAGGACAGGCGATGTATGATCCAGAGATTCCTGTCAGAGATAAGATGAGTTTTGAAGAGTACCGTAATGGAGAGTCTACTTCGATTAATCATTTCTATGAAAAACTTCTGCTGTTAAAAGATAAGATGAATACGCCGACAGCAGTTAAAATGGCTGAAGAACGAGAATTATTTATGAAGCATTTCCTCGATACTTTCTTTAAAGAATGGAATGGAGAACTTTAAATCAGAAAGACCGCGATACAAATTTGTATCGCGGTCTTTTTATTACCTTAGTAGTTTTTCTGAATCAGCTGCATAATCATAAACTTCGCAACATCTGCACCATTTGCTGCTGAATTAATCAGCTGACTGGCAAAGTTGTTTTTTGTTTCTCCGGCTGCAAACAGTCCTGATATTGAAGTCGCACCGAACTGATCAGTTTCAATCTCCCCCTTTTCTCCCCTTTTCAATTCCAGGTTCTCCAGGAATTCAAAGTGAGTATCCCACTCCATCATCGCAATCATACCTGCGATTTTTTCAGTTGTCCCATCTTCGAATGAGATTGTCTCTACTTCGCCGTCAGTTCCATCTAACTCTGTAATGACTGACTCATTGTATTTAAAACCTTTACTTTCAAAGAGCTCTTTATTTTCATCAGAGACTTTACCTGTACCGTTCATGCATATAAGCAGATCGCTGCTCCAATTGGAAATCAACATTGGCATATGATTGATAGAATCTTCATCAACCATTACTGCAAGGCGGCGGTTTCGTAATTCATATCCATCACACCATGGACAGTAGAATACTGACTTTCCGTAGAGCTGTTCGAAATTTTTAATCTCGGGTGAACGTTCTCTGATACCTGCAGCAAGCAGTACCTGACGGCTTGTATATTCCGCTTTTTCTGTCGTTACAGTAAACACTTCATCTGCTTTTTCAATATTTTTAACATAATCGCGTTCCAGTGAGATACCTTCATAGCTCAAAGCATCTTTCTCCGCTGATGCTCTGAACTCAGCAGGGCTGACACCGTCCTGAGTGAGATAGCCGTGTGATTCTTCTGTTACTTTATTTCTCGGTTCTCCAGCATCTATAACCAGTGCTGTTTTTAATCCGCGTCCAAAGTTCAATGCAGCACTGAGCCCTGCGGGACCGCCGCCTATTATAATAACGTCATACATAATTATTCCACCTTCATATATATTATAGAGTTACTATATCCATAATTAGAGTAATAAAAAACGACTTGATTTCAAATCGTCTTTTTATATCAGGTCATCAATACTTTTATCTTTAAGTGCCTGCACCATGTCTGCTTCAATTTCCATCATCAGTCTTTGAATTTTACATTCGTGACCGTGATTAAAACTGTCTTCGAACAATGTCGGTTCACCGTCAATCGCTACGATAACATCATATACAGAAATCTTCGCCCAGTCGGCAGGAAGCGAATAACCGCCCTTTGCACCGCTGTTTGCGACAATGTACTTATTTTTTACGAGACGCGAGAGTATCTTTGAAAGATAAGTGCTGGATACATCGAGCTTTGATGCAAGATCCTGAACAGGTATCTTTTCCCCGCTGTTTTTACGGCTGACTAAATACGCTATTGAATGCAGCGCATAATCCGTTCCTCTTGAGAATTTCATTTATTCCACCTCTAATTATGGATATCCTAAGTCTATAATAGCTGAGAATGATTAAGAATACAAGCGTGGCTGCTTATGGTGACTCAATTCCCCGGTTTTATCTTCAATATTATAGAAAAAATTAATAATATAATGAGTACAATACCTTTGAAACCGAACATAAAAAACCACTCCTTTATGGAGAATATTACATATAGTATAGAAAAAGTTGTAGAATAATGAGTAAGAATGAATATTTAATATTCGGGAAGAACAGGGGAATTATTATGAAAATTATTGTGTTTGGAGCAACAGGGGGCGTGGGTAAATCTGTTGTACAGCAAAGTCTTCATGCAGGTCTCGAAGTCACTGCATTCGTCCGTACACCGTCAAAACTTGAAATTAAGCACGAGAATTTAAAAGCCATACAAGGAGATGCATTCAGCAGCGCTGAAGTCAGTGCTGCAATTGCGGGCCATGATGCGGTTATATCATGTCTCGGGTCGAATACAGGCATGAAGAAATCTGAAGAAATTCAGAGTATGACGAAAAATATTGTTGAAGGTATGAAAGAAAATAACGTCGACCGTATTGTCTATACAGCATCGGCCGGTGTGCATAATGAATTAACTGGCATAATGGGCAAAATGATTATGCAGCTGCTGAAGAATGCATTAAACGATCACCGTGCCGCTGTCGGGCACATTCAAGATGCAGGATTGAACTATACGATTGTCCGTCCTATGGGCTTATCAGATAAAGAATTCACAGGTAAATACCGGGAAGATGTATCGGGTGTACCTGCTAAATCAAGCTCGATACCGCGCGCAGATGTTGCACACTTTATTGTTAAAGCTTTAACAGATTCCAGCTATGAAAACTCATCGATTGGCCTTGCGACGTAATGCAATGAGAAAATTAATACTTCCAATTTTACTCGTAATAGTATTACTGGCAGCGGGGTGTAGTTTCAGCAGCGATAATAAGATTAAGCAGTCAGACATCAGTCCGGAAGATGAAATGCTTTTTGACAGTCTGAGGGACATTGTTCATATTTTTGAATATGAGTTCCATAATGACGACTATCCAGTTTTAAATATATGGATAGATAAGTATGTGAACGGTGAGAAACAGAAAACGCAAGAACCCCTGTCTCTTGATTTAAGTGAAGTAGAGAATGATGCAGGCAAAATTGCATATACATTTGATGGAATTTCGTCAGTTAATGAAGATGAAATTATAGATGTGAATCTTATTCTGAACGGTGCAGGCGGCGGCTCAGCTACTTCCTTTGAAGACAGAATTGAGATTGAGAGCTCAGAAATTGGTTCAGGTCATGGCCCAGTGTTAAGAGAAAAATCAGTATCACTAAGTAATGATGACGAGATTACGTTGGGTGTGCTTGCGATTGGAGATTCTCGTAACCTGCCTGTACCTGATATTCAGCCATTTGCACCTGAGAATATGGGGCAGGATGAATATATACAGGAAATGGCTGGTGATGTTGAAGTCTTTTACGTGATGAGAGCAAAATTTGATAAAAAGCAAGAAATAATTAGGGCATCGGATACTGAATTACAGTATCCGATGCCCTTTCTGCTTAATTTGTTTCTTTCGACAGTATATAATCTCTATACTCTTCAACATCGATGCGTTTTGCGATTTCGCATTTTACTCTGCTGATGTGATTCACTTTGGCAATATTGCTCATCGTGCTGTTCGGTCTGTACTCTTTCCAGTAATCCAGCTCTGTAAATAATTCGTGTACGGTTTTCATGTAATTACCACCTTTTTATTTTTTCAAATAAAATAGCTCTTCCTGAATTAAGAAGAGCTTTACCCGACTTCTTATCATCCAGCTTAAGTAAACTGTTGGATTTAGCACATCGCTTTTTACAGCTGTTGCCGGAGTTTCACAGGGCCAAATCCCTCCACTCACTCTTAATAAGAGAACTATTTTATTTAATTGAATTATACTGAATTTAGTACAGAATATCTTCTATTTGGCTCATTACTGAGCTGTTCCTTTCATCTTGTGGTCTTTTTTATACGTAAACAGTGTCACAACAATCAATACGATAATCGCTGCAGGTACTGAAACAATTACAGAGTTGATGCCTGTTGATTCCAGGTAGAAAAACTCCCAGAACAGTGTAGAGACGAGTCCTGTAACCATAGAAGCGAGACCCGCGGCTTTAGTGACCTGCGGGAACAGGAATACTGCCAGTAATGCCGGAGTAATTCCTGCACCGTATACCGTATATGAATACATTTGTACTGAAAGTACCGTTGGGAAATACATTGTCAGCAGGAAAGCAACTACACCTAATACCGGTATAAGTACTCTTGTATAAACAAGTTTCTGCTGATCGTTTATATCAGTTTTAATGTACTTAGCGAAGAAATCATAAATTACGCTTGTTGCAGCTGATAAAAGATAAGAGTTCCCTGTTGTTACTATGAAAGCTGTTAATGCAGCAATCAGAATACCGCCTACAGCTAACGGCAGAACACTTGTTAAAGCGATAACCGCCATACCTGGATCAATATTCGGGAAAAGTGAACGTGAAGTGAAAGCGAGAAGAGAAATAATCGGTGTCACAATGACAAGTGCGATAATCCACCCGATAGTTCCACGTTTTGTACTTTTATCGTTATTGGATGCAGCAAGTCTCTGATAAATATTCTGGTCACCCAGAAGCAGGAACAGTGTTGGTAAATAATAGCCCATCAATTGCAGGAAACTTAAACCTCCGGTAAATGAAGTATGGCTTTCTGGTACATTTGCTATAATCTGATCCCAGCCTCCAGCGGCAGAAATAGTAAGAGGTAATGCAATAATAAGTCCTATGATTACGAGAAAAGCACTCGCAGCATCTGTTGGAGCGACGGACATCAGTCCTCCGATACATGCAAGGAAAATAATAATTACAGCACCGATAATTGTACCCATTTCAGGTGAAATCCCTGTAGATATACTTAGAATAAAACCTAGACCCTGGAATTGATACGAAACAATACCGACAAATGCCAGAATTATTATAAATGCAGCAAGCAGACTTGCCCATCTACCGTATTTTACTTCCAGTATTTCAGCAACTGTATGTTTCCCGTAATGTTTAATTTTAGACGAGATAATGAAGATAGTTGTAATCCCGATAAGTGATGGAATAGTACTCATTAGAGCCGGCCAAATTCCAAAGGAATAAGCCATAGAGTTCTCTCCTCCAGTGACAGAACCACTCCCAACCCATGTAGCAAGAAGTGTCCCCATAAGAACAACAGGACCAAGTGATTTTCCTGCCAGTATGAAGTCATCACTCGTAGTGATTTTCTTAGAATAGTAGACGCCGAGTATTAACATAAAAATACCGTAACCGACGACAAACCAAATTAACATTGGCTGATTTGTAAGTTCCACAAATTTAGTCCGGTATTATTTATTTACCTGATAGTCTAATTTTTCGCCTTTAAGTGCTTTAACTGCCTGATCAGCAGCGACTTCCGCCATTTTATTTCTCGCCTCGTAAGTGTCATTACCAATATGAGGCGTCAGAATAACATTTTCAAGTTTCGCGAGTTCCTCATTAATGTGCGGTTCTTCTTCGTGTACATCGAGAGCTGCAGCTTGTATCTGATGATTTTTAAGAGCATCTACAAGTGCTGCTTCATCAACAACGCCGCCGCGTGCGGTATTAATGAAGTATGCAGTGTCTTTCATCTGTTCGAATTCTTTTTTACCGAATAAATGATGAGATGTCTCATTGTAGTTTACCTGTGTAATTACATAGTCAGCTTCTTTTAAAGCTTCTTCAAGGCTTACTTTTTTCGCATCGATTTCAGTATCTTTTTCTTCATGATCAACATATAAAAGTTTCATGTTAAACGCCTGAGCCAGTTTGCCGATATATTGCCCAATCTGTCCAAAGCCAACGATTGCCAGTGTTTTATCTACAACCTGATTACCGCCGAGATAACCCATTACCTGCCAGCCGTTAAATTCATTTTTTACAGCCATCTCATGTCCTGGGAGTACGCGACGTGACAGCGCAAGCATTAATGTTACTGCAAGTTCCGCAGTTGAGGCGACAGATTCGTGAACAGGAGTATTCGTTACAGCAATATTATGCTTATTTGCTTCATCCACATCGATATTATTAAAACCTGAACCGACGTTTGCGATTACTTTCATGTCAGGATTCGCCTGAATAACTTCAGCAGGAGTCTGCACGTTTACACCTGTAATTAAACCATCAACACCTTTTACTTTTTCAACGATTACATCCGTTTTCGGAGTTGTTAACTCATCGTGCATATCCAATTCTATATTTTGATCTTTAATAATTTTTACTGCAGTTTCGGGAAGCTTTACTGCACTGTAGATTTTAGCCATAGTTCATCCTGCTTTCTTATATATGTATTTTTAACTCATATAGCCTAAATAAAAATATTTAAACTTTTACAGAGCAGTAGAGTATATAGAAAAAAACTCCGAATTGCCCGGGAAATACCGGACATTTCGGAGTTAATTATATGAGAGTGGATCTTACCACCAGTTGTTTGCTTCACGGAATTGGATTGCCGCGTCGATTGAACCGTAACGCTCTTCAGCGTAGTTAAGCATACCTGAAGTCTGATCTGAAACTGAACCAGTACCCCATGATTCTTTAGTTTGACCTAATCCTTGGTAGCCGTTCGGACTTACTGCATTTGGATTACCGCTTGATTCTGGTAATACGATTGAATTCCACATAGCGTCAGTTCCGCCAGCAGCTAAGAATTGTGCCTTAGTTGATCCGCCAGTTGATTTTTGAGTCTGTTCAGCTGGAGCTGGTGCTGAAGGCTGTGAAACTTCTTGAGTTTCTTGTACTGCAGGTGCTGCAGCTTGTGTGTTTTGTGCAGGCTCTTGTACTTCTTCAGTGTAAGTGTAGTTGTTTTGTTCAACGTTTTGAGTTTCTTCTTTTACTGCTGGAGCAGCTGCTTGTTCTTGTACTTCAGCTTGTGCATTACCATTGCTTTGGTATGCCCAAGCGTAGTTAGTGCCGTCAGAGTTGAAGTCATAGTTGAATTCTTTGTGATCGAAGTTGTAGTCATACTGACCTTCGTGTAAAGCTGATGCGTTTAACGCTTCAGGGTTATTTTGTGCTGTTTGAGCAAGTTCTTCTTTGTTAAGATCATATGATGAAGCTTCTGCGTCTTGTCCTGCAGCAACTCCTGTAACGCCTAAACCTAATGCTAATGTAGTAGCTAATATTGTTTTCTTCATAATTGTAATTCCTCCAAAAAATATTATGCAATAAATGCATTTCTTGTTTTTTTAAATTTGATTAAGGGTAAACATAAACTTAATTGAAGTCTCGTTTCCTAAGACAAGAGTAAATATAACATAGAACTTTTTTACGTGTGTTACAGTCTAATAATAAGAACGTTACAAATAAAAGCAGAATTGTAACAATGACATCTCACTGTATTATTTCTGATTATTACCATGGAATAGACATACTCATGTAATATTAAGATGCAATTCGTAATATATAGCAGAAATTTGTCATGAAAAAAGCCCGGTCAGCGGATTCAGCTGACCGGGTCTTTCTATATAAGGCTATTCTATACGTGTATTTTCTAACTCCTCATAATCAATCATGTAGTATCTGCCGTCCTGTTCAATCACAGTGTACCGGGCATATACTTCAAAGACACCGTGCGTATTTATATGAGAGTACTCCCTCGTCGCATAAACGTTCATACTGCCGTCAAGATTCTCCACTTCAGAATCTATAAGAACAGAATAGGTCATGTGATTACTGAAGTTACCCGATGCATTGTTTGCAAAGAGTGCATTGTAACCAGGTGATTCCGGTAAATAGAAGGCAAGTGCTTCTTCATCATGATTATTAAAATACGACGGCAGAGAAAACAGATACTGCTGTACGAACTCTGATGTATTCGTAATATCTTCAGGCATTTTGTCAGAGCGCGGAAGCATGGAGTAATTAATTGGTGCAGACTCACCGTACTTTGCTTCAAATGAATACTTGACCCCGCATGCCAGACAGCCGCTGCCGGGTGCCTGAGGAAGTGTGCCATCTGCAACAAGGTCACTGTAAGCCTGGAACTGATCTGCTTCAGGAACGTTATCGCACTCCATCAGCTGAGTCATAATACAATGTTCGGCAGCAGTATAGGTTACTTCATTTGCTGAACTGCCGTTTGTTTCATCTGTATTTTCTGTTTCTTCTTCATTACTATTCTCTTCAGTGTTTTCTGAATCAGCAGTTTCCTCTGAAGCTTCTTCTCCTGATTCACTTTCTTCTGCAGGTGTATCTTCCGCAGGTTCACTCTCATCTTCGGATTCCACTTCAACAGGTTCGGACTCAGTTTCTTTAGATATATTATTATCCGGCTCTTCTGCTTCATCACTGTTTCCGCACGCGGCTAAAATGATCAGTATTATCATCAATAACAGTATCATCCACTTTTTCATTATGTACGCCTCCCTTCATATATAATGCCGTTTCTGTAAAATCACTCTTTACTATAAAATATGCCCCAAACGGTGAGCTTGTAAACTCAACGCTTGAGGCTTAACTTACCCATTAATCTGAATAAGCGTATTGTTTTTCATCCCAATCTGAAACGTCTACTTCCAGAGGGATATTTTCACTGCGGCGTTTCTTAGCTGAACTAAAGAATAATATTGTAATCAATACCGTGATAATTGCACTGATGATTAATGAAATATTCATCGACAGATTTAAACCGATTGGTGCATTGAAAATATATGTTGATACTGTCATCGTCATAAATACTGCGGGGACGACCGCGATCCAGTAATTGCGTTTGCCTATGAACAGATACATTGCCCCAATCCATAACGCAATCATTGCTGTTGACTGGTTGGCCCAGTTAAAGTAACGCCATAACAGCGTAAAGTCCATATTTGTCAGGATAATCGACACGATAAATATCGGTGCTGCAATCCATATTCTGCTCATTATTTTCTTTTGAGGTACACGTATATAGTCTGCAATAATCATTCTGGCACTTCTAAAAGCAGTGTCTCCGGAAGTGATTGGAAGAACGATTACACCTAAAACTGCGAGTGTTCCAACAATAGGGCCGAGCATCATCGTTGAAATCTCGTTGACGATACCGCCTGTACCTATAGTAGTGATTAATTCATTTAATGTGATTGGACCATCGAAAAGACTCATTGCCGCAGCAGCCCAGATCATTGCAATAATACCTTCAGCAATCATCATGCCGTAAAAAATTCTGCGGCCTTGATTTTCATTTTGTGTTGTTCTAGAAATAATTGGTGACTGAGTTGCATGGAATCCTGATAATGCACCGCATGAAATCGTTAAGAATAGCAACGGGAATATTGCAGCACCTTCCGGATGAGTGTTTGTGAGCGACAGCTCGGGAATCGGTGCTTGATTCCATACGAGGGCGATTCCGATGCCAATTGTACTGAATAATAGCAGTGCGCCAATGTATGGGTATATAGTGCCGATAATTTTATTGATAGGCAATACAGTCGCCAATAGATAATAGATAAAAATTAAGACTACGAATACTGTGACGGGAACTGCACCGTTTACAAGATCATACAGTAAATCTGCAGGTGATGCGACGAACACTGTACCGACGAGAAGCAACAGTAGAATTGAAAAAGCATTAACGACATGTTTCATTGCTTTTCCTAAGAATTTCCCTGCAAGTTCCGGCAAGTGTGCACCGTTATTACGTACAGAAATCATTCCAGTTAAGTAATCGTGGACACCACCGGCAAAAATACAGCCGACCACAATCCAGATAAATGCTGGAGGACCGTACAGTGCCCCCATAATCGGTCCGAAAATCGGCCCGACACCGGCGATACTGATTAATTGAATCAGTGCATTTTTATTTTTACTCATTGGTAAATAATCGACACCATCATGTTGTGTATAAGCGGGTGTTGTTCTGTGTTCTTTTGGCTGGAAAACTTTTTCGACAAATTTTCCATATGTAAGATACCCTATTATTAAAAGAGCGATTGCTCCTAAAAATGTAATCATCTTGCTCCCCCTAAATTTGAATGCGTTTTCATCAGTTCAGTTTACAAAATATACAAACAATTTTGGGGGGATTTAGCTATCGTGTCGAAATAGCAGATTCAAACGCATAATAACGGCCTCAACAGGCTGTTATTGTAATTCTATACGTGAACGAAGTGTCTTCACATAGTTGCGGCTGACCGGTATTTGAACATCTGTACCATTTAAAGTGAGCTGATAGGCGCCATTGAACCATGGAGTCATTTCTGTAATTGCTTCAGTATTAACGAGATAACTTTTATGAACGCGAAAAAATGAATGCTGAACAAGGCGTGATTCGAGATCCTTTAGTGTAGTTCTACTTTTGAAATTGCCTTTTAATGAGACAATTGTCGTCGTGTTATTTTCTCTCGAAGCAAATAACACATCAGAGGGGTTTAAATAAGTAATGGATTCATCGATGCCGACGGCAAGTTTACCTGGTGACGGATCCTGTTTCGCCTCAAGCAGCTCAGCAGCGTAAGCGACAGCTTCAGAGAGCTCCTTTTCGTCAATTGGCTTCAATAAATATCCAATAGCCTGTACTTTAAATGCTTCAACAGCATATTCCGAATACGCAGTCGTAAATATAATGAGCGGCGGATTCTTCATCTTTTTCAGTATCGCAGCAAGCTCTGTGCCGGTCATTTCCGGCATATCGATATCGAGAAGCAGCAGCTCAGGTTCATCGTCTATAATTTTTGACAGAGCTTCACGGCCAGTCGCAGCTTCTCCCGAAATTTTTATAGATGGATGTTCTTTCAGCAAGTATTTTAATTCTTCGCGACTGTACTTTTCATCGTCTGCAACGAGTGTTTTTATCGTCTGATTCATTATTTAAAAGTTCCTTTCAAATAGATTGGATATTTTTAGGTATTTTAAAATGTACTGACATCCCGGCACTCGGCTGAGATTTGAATTGAAGACCGTAGTCGCTGCCAAAAGTCATCACGAGTCTTTTGTTGATATTATATAGTGCAATTCCATTACCATCAGTGCTTTCATCGACGTTTGATGCTAATGTCTTCAGTCTGTCTTCGTTCACACCTGAACCGTTATCTTCTATATATAAAGATACATCATCATCGCTGTCCTCTACGATAATATGCAAACTGCAATGATTTTTTTCCCCATTGAATCCATGTTTCACAGCATTCTCAACAATAGGCTGAAGTGTTAAAGCCGGCAATTTGCTATGCAGACAGCTTGCATCTATATGATATGACACATCAATTCTGTCTTCAAAACGGATCTGCTCAATCGATAAATAAGATTTTATATGTTCAATTTCATCCTCCAAAGTATTTAGGGATACAGTTGTAGACTGCAGGTTCTGCCGTATAAACTTGGATAAAGACCGGAGAGCGGTTCGCGCTTTCTCAGGATCGATACGAACGAGTGAAATGACTGTATTTAATGTATTAAAAAGAAAATGCGGATTAATCTGAGCCTGCAATGCATTTATTTCAGCATCTTTTGCCAGAGTATAATACTTGTCCGCCTCTGCCAGTTCAAGCTGGCTGCTCAGAAGAGCGGCGAGTCCAGATAGAGTTTCTTTTTCTAGAGATGTCACTTCTTTTGATGAATGAAAATAAAATTTCAAAGTACCAATCACTATGTCGCGGCTGTTTAAAGACTCGGTTATAACTGCATTGCTGCTGATACCTGTATGTGAAAGCGTACGATTTCGGGCGGCGACTGCTGCTCCGGCAAGATTCAGTTCCTGGCAAAGGATAGTACATACTTTACCGGCAGATTGCGGAGTTAACCCTGATTTAAAATGTACGAGTGTCTGTTCGGCGATACGCAGCACTTTTTGTGACTGCATCGCTGCAGCCTTCTCTTCTTCTTTTTTTACGCTTTTCATAATAAGCAGGAACAGTGCACAGCCAATACCGTTTGCTAGTATCATCGGCAAGGCGATGTGCTGAACAAGTGCCAGTGATTCCGTGAGTGGACGTGCTAAAAGGACAATGAGTCCCATCTGCATCATTTCTGCTACTGCTCCGATTGCAAATACCAAGAGAGGCTTCGTCGTAATTTCCGGATTTTTAGAACGGAACCAGGCAGCAAGAATACCTGCAGCGATTGTTGCAATACCGCATGCAAACCCTGTAAATCCGCCGAGCAGCATACGATGTCCTCCGGCAATCACCCCTGCCGCCGCCCCTACCTTGTATCCTCCGAACAGACCGCCGAGTACGACGCCGATAACGCGGAAGTTGGCAATCGCTTCATTATTGAAAATATCTGTCGTCAGACGCTGCAAAAGAAACGGTTCTGCCTGGAAAGTCACCCCGGAATAAGTCCCGATAATCCCAAAAGCCCCAAAGAATACAATTGCAGTATATTCCTGTTTACGGGATAGCACTGACTGTGAGACTATATCTCTAAAAAAGCGCAAGCGAGTTGCTATAAAGGCAAGCATTACTATTAATCCAAGTCTTTCCAGCATTATCAGCATAAGTTCGAACATCAGTATCTCCACATTTCCGTAATAGTGTTGATTAAGTATAGCAAATGAAAAAACACCCCGCACACTGAAAATGAATTCAGCAGTACGAGATGTTTATGTTTAATTACAAGTCTCTTTCATCGATACCTGCATTTTTTTGTTCCTGATATTCCCGTTCTTCTTTCTTAATATACTCTTCCATACGTTTTGAGTTAGGAGTAATTGTCAATCCGAGATATTTACGTTCCTGGTTTGCATCTTTATAAAATGAAATCATCATCATTATAATTACAAAACTGAATGGCAATGCGGCAATAATTGCAGCGGACTGCAATGCTTCAAGTCCTGTTTCTCCGCCTGACAGCAGCAGGATGAAAGCAATAGCTGATAAGCTGATACCCCATACAATTTTGATGCCTGACGACGGACGCAGTGAACCGTGTGAAGTCTGCATGCCAAGTACGAATGTCGCAGAGTCTGCAGATGTAATAAAGAACGAAGCTACCAGTATAATAGCTACGATAGAGAGCGGGATACTGAGCGGCATTTCATTGAATATAGCGAACAGCTGAGTTTCCGGACCGAATTCAATGATCGATGGAACTTTGCTGGCTACTTCGATACCAGTCACACCGAACACGGTGAACCAGATAATACCTATTGATGTCGGTACGATAAGCAGTCCAAGGACGAATTCACGAACTGTACGGCCTTTTGATACACGAGCAATGAAGATACCAACGAATGGACTCCAGCTGAGCCACCATGCCCAGTAATAAATTGTCCATGACTGCAGCCAATCATTCTTTCCGCTGTTCAGCGGTGCTGCATCCAGTGTTTTAGAGATAAATGTATTAAAGTATTCCCCTGCTGCAGTCGGCAGCATATTTAGAATGAGCAATGTTGGTCCTAATATGAGAATAGTGATTAATAGTATTGAAGCTAAAAGGGTATTCAGGTTACTTAAATACTTAATACCTTTACTTAAACCGCTCCATGCGCTGGCAAGGAAAAGTACAGTAACAACGATAATAATAATTCCCTGTACACCGATGTTAATCGGTACACCGAATAAGTAATTCAGACCGCCGTTAATTTGTGTTGTTCCGATACCAAGTGAAACGGCAACACCGATTACTGTTGCGAAAACAGTCAGTACGTCAATAAGTACACCGATGGGCCCGTCAACTCTATCCCCAAGTATAGGACGTAAAGTTTTTGACAGAAGACCGGACTCACCTTTTCTAAATTGGAAATATGCAAGTGCAAGTGCCACAGCACCGAACATTCCCCATGCGTGAGCACCCCAGTGGAAGATAGTTGCTCTAATTGCTTCAAGCATTGCCTCTTCTGTTTCCGGATCAGCAGTAGCCGGAGCGAAATAGTGAGCAATTGGCTCTGATGTGCTGTAGAAGATCATGCCGATACCCATTCCGGCACTGAACAGCATCATCAGCCATGAGCGTGTGCTGAATTCAGGTTTGTGGTGCGGTTTACCGAGCTTCAATTTCCCGATGGGACTGAAAATAAGAAAAATACAGAAAAACAGTGTGACAGATGAAATAATCATATAGTACCAGCCGAAATATTTACTGACCCAGTCTGAAATTGAACCTGCAACAGCACCGAATTTTTCGGGTACAATAGCACCGATAACAACTAGTATCCCAACAATCAGCACCGAATATATAAATACATTCGATAACTTTCTAGTACTTGGATTTGAAGAATCCTTCATTAGTATGCTCCTTATTATTTTATAGAATATTGTCTTATATTCTGGATGTTTAATACCTGCGAAATAAATAACCTATTGATAATACCAAACTTACACATCGAGTGCAATTTGATATTTTAAAATACTGTAGTAATAAATAACGCATAGCGTTATTTATTCTGTAAAATTCAATATAAACGCTGATATGTAAGGTTTAGAGGTGGCATGCATAGCATTATTAATCAAAAGTGACAATATAAAAACGATTAGCCATAAAAAAAGAACCTGTTTTAGTAACAGGCTCTTAATGTTTTAATTTTCGAATTTAGCCATTTTACTGGCTTTCTCTTCATATTTTGGAAACTTCTCTTTCATCCATAAAACTATCAGTATAAGAAGATATGAGGCTAAAACTACGGCAGTCAATGTGTATATTACAGTGCTGAATTCCATACTGAATGATTGACCAAATATCGCGTCTTTAAATCCAGTAACGACGAATGCCATAGGTAAAATGTTATAGAGTGTCTGGTATAAACTGCCGGCGGTTTCGATTGGGAACGTGCCTCCGCTTGAAGAAAGCTGAACGATGAGCAGTACTATTCCTAAAAACTTGCCGAAATTACCAAACATCATTACAAGTAATCCAATCATAGTAATAGACACCAGAGACCATACAAACATTGCAAGATAAAATCTCCAGTGACTTGCCACCTCAATTTGCATTCCCCATACTGTGACACTATAAAGTAAAGTCGAGATAATGAACGCATGAGATATAAACAGCAGTCCGCGGCTGAGCCATTGGCTCAGTACAGATTTTTTCTCTGTGAAAATTTTATTCATTGGATAGACTACATTAAGCGTCAGACCGCCTATAAACAAACTGACGGCGAGTATAAGCGGAGCAAAACTCTGTGCATAGTTCTGAGTATCGACTGCACTCTCAATTTCCAGGTTGACCGGGTTGGCAATTGCTTTAGCTCCCTCGTCACTAAAGACTATATTCTGCTCTTCAAATTGAGTGAGCAATTCACTGACTCGCGTATTGACATCGATAAGTGCTCCCGATAATTCAGCAGATCCACCTTTCAGTTCTTCGATACCGCTGTTCATCTGTGTGAGACCATTGTTCAGTTCACCCATACCGGATGCGAGCTCTGTACTCGCTTCATTTAATTGATTTGCACCATTTTCAAGCTCAGACTGTGCGCCGGTAAGCGGCTGACTGTAGTTGCCGAGCATTGGAGTCAGCTGATTTAATTGTCCGCTAAACTGCAGTTCACCACTGTATAGTTCACTGGCACCATTGTTTACCTGTACTGAACCATTTTCAAGGTTTGCGGCACCGTCTTTTAACTGTGCAGAGCTGTTAGAAAGCTCTTGCAAACCGTTGTCTAGAGCCGCTGCCCCGTCTGCAAGATCTTTAACTGCAGTGGCCGCTTCATCGCTTTGATCAGCAATATCCCCTAATTCATTTATTAGTGTTTTAGTATATACATCGGTAATTTCCTGCTGAACAGAATCAGACATCATAGTACCCGCCTGTTCGGTCATAATAGAGCCGATAAAGTTATGGCCGGGATTTGTTGTCAATATCAAGTCTACATTCTGAGGAGCATCAGATAAGAATGTCATGGCGTTATCCGATGTATCTTTAGGTATCTCGAGGTAACCGTATGACTCCCCCTTTTTAAGTGCCTCATCCGCTTCCTCTAAGTCTGCAAATTGCCAGTCCAACTGATTGTTATTTTTTAACTCATCGACTATATTTTTCCCGATATTTATATCTTCGTTTCCTTCATCTTCATTTACAATATGAAACTGCATATCACCCGTTCGGTCATAAGGATTCCACATCGCTCCAAGAAATGTCACTGTATATATTACTGGTAGTAATGAAATTACCAACAGTGAAATCAGCAGTAATGGTTTTTTTAATATAAATCTAAAATCCTGAAACATTTAATCATCCTTTATAATTTTTCTTTTAAACTTATCGTACATTGTGTACAATATCTTATTATATAAGGGGAAGTTTAAACTGCAATGGATGATGTAAGCCATTATGTGGGATAACCGACACTATCGTATGAAAGGTTGATTATTTATGAAAAAAGATTTAAGAGTTCAAAAAACATTGCACGCGATAGATCAGGCAATTATTACTTTGCTGGAAAGAAAAAAATTTGAAAGTATTACTATTCAGGATATAAGCAGTGAAGCGATGATTAACCGGGGGACATTTTACAGCTACTATAAAGACAAATATGAATTGATTGAAAGTTACCAGGAATCGATGATGAATGACATAGAACAGCTTCTTTATAAAAACATTACAGGAAGCAGTTTTAAAGACGTCGGGGAAGATCATCTGAAGGAAACGATTGTGCAGCTGTTCCAATACTTAAAAGATAACCGGAAACGGGTACTCGTTATTGCTAACGGGCTTGGTTCTGCAGTACTCGCGAAATATTTTTCACAGCATATGTTTGATTTTTATAAAGTAAAAAGCAAGGAGTTTGGTGTTGAGCTGGACTCTGAAATATTTACCGATTATCTGATTACGTACATTACAAATGCTCATATTGGCATCTTATTAAAATGGCTTAAAGATGGATGTAAAGAGTCGATAGAAGATATGGCGATGTTTATTGAAACATTTACAATCAAAGGTGTATTCAAAACTGTGGGAATTTGATAAGCTGACTTGAATACTTTGACAGAAGACAAAATGTGTAAATATTTTTACAAAGGGAATAATAGTATTAAAGCATTAACTTTATATAAGTATGATAAAAATTTAAGGATGTGTAAGTATGTATAAAAAGATATTACTACCATATGATTTTGGGAACTCATTCGATAACGTACCTAATCAGCTGGCTAAAATGACAGAGAACAGCGAGGGTGCTGTCATTACTATTTTTAACGTCATCACCGAAAATGAGATGTTGAGTGATGTGAAGTTTAACGGAAAACGTTTCAATGCGATAACAGAAGATAAAAAGAAAGAACTTAAACCATTTACTGATGAGCTTGAAAAACGCGGCCTTCAGTATGAACTCCGTTTTGAAGCAGGACGTGTTATTAACGAACTGTTAACAGAAATTAAGAACAACGATTACGAAGTAGTAGTCATGAGCAACAGACGATCTAAAATGGACATCAAACATGTGCTTGGACACGTTACTCATAAAATCGCAAAACGTGTGAATATACCTGTAATGATTATAAAATAATACTGAATGCCTGCCTACTAAAGTGTAAGCAGGCATTTTTTAATTGTTTGTAATTCTTTTTTCTGTATCTGCATCAAAGAAATGAACCTTGTTCATATCAAATACAAAAGTCATTGTGTCACCGGGTTTGTTTTGATTATGAGCATCTACCCTTGCAACAATTTCGTGGCCTTCAAGTTCTGAGTAAATCATAAATTCCGAGCCGAGCAGTTCATTCACCTGGACTTCTATATCAAATGATGACGCTGTTTTTTGATGGGACATTTCATTGTACTCCAGAATGTTTTCAGGACGGATTCCAAATTTGATTTTCTGATTCGCATATCCCGAATTATTCAGCATGTCCTGATCGAAATCTGTAACTTTAATTTTTGTGCCGCCTATAGTCAGCTCTTTCCCGTCGAATACACAGTCAAATATATTCATCGCGGGTGAGCCGATAAACTGTGCGACGAATAAATTATCGGGCGTATTGTAAACTTCCTGAGGCGAACCGACTTGCATTATTTCACCATTATTCATAATGACAATTCTCGTTGCCATAGTCAAAGCTTCAGTTTGATCGTGGGTCACATAAACCGTCGTCGTTTTCAGACGCTGATGGAGCTTCATAATTTCTGCTCTCATCTGCACGCGCAATTTTGCATCGAGGTTCGATAGCGGTTCATCCATTAAGAATACATCCGCTTCCCTGACAATAGCCCTTCCGAGAGCGACACGCTGTCTCTGTCCGCCGGACAGTGCTTTTGGCTTTCTTTGAAGGTAATTGCTCAGCCCGAGTATATCCGCCGCCTGTTCTACTTTCTGTTTAATTTCCTGTTTAGATCTCTTTTTTATCTTCAGGCCGAATGCGATATTATCATACACTGTCATGTGCGGGTATAACGCATAGTTTTGAAAGACCATGGCGATATCACGGTTTTTCGGAGGGATATTATTCATCAGTTTATCCCCTATATAAAATTTGCCGTCCGTGATTTCTTCCAGTCCGGCCATCATCCGGAGAGTGGTCGATTTACCACAGCCGGACGGTCCGACAAAGACTATAAACTCGCCCTCTTCTATATCCAGGCTGAAATTCCTGACAACAACGGGCCCTGAACTGTCATACTGCTTTTTTATATTTTTTAAATGTAATTGAGCCATAATGTTTCTCCTTAATGTACAGTATTATTACCGGCAGTGAATCATATAATAATTACAGTTTAAGTATAACAGCGGATTGTGCTGGTGCAGTAATAATGAATAAGCTATGTAAAATATATAGCCAATTGAATAAAAACATTCCCGGAAGTAATTTTTAAGAAATTAAAAAGGGAATTACATTGCATAAACAGCCTTATAAGACTTAATATTGAATTAAATAATTATTTAAAATTTATAAAGGATGTGTTCTGTATGTATAAAAAAATTTTACTGCCATATGATTTTGGAAACTCATTTGACAATGTACCGGACCAGCTTGTGAAACTGACAGATAACAGCGAGGATTCGATGATCACAGTTTTCAATATCATTTCAGAAAATGAGATGGCGGATAACGTGAAATATCAGGGCAAGCATTTTGATGAGATAGCGAAAGAAAGAGTGGGCGATCTTAAACATTTTACAGATGAGCTTGATAGGCGCGGTCTTAATTACAAAATTTACTTTGCAACGGGACGTATTATTACTGAACTGAAAAAAGAAATTGAAGAAAATGATTACGAAATAGTAGTGATGAGCAATAAACGCTCTAAAAGAGATATCAAACATGTTCTCGGTCATGTCACGCACAAAGTCGCAAAACGTGCCAACATACCAGTTATGATTACTTCGTTTGTCAAAATAAGCTAGACAGCCTGCCTACATCCATGTAACTCAT
>JBQDHL010000021.1:0-22043 GCA_052093725.1 Jeotgalicoccus sp.
TGCTATGCTGACATACGGTATTGAAAGCGATGATGATATTGTTGCGAAAAATATCAAAGTCACTGAAAATGGCACGTCATTTGATGTGGAAATTAAAGGCGAGCATTATGACACGTTTAAAATCCCGATGTTCGGCGATCATCTCGTGTTAAATTCTCTGGCAGTTATCGGAGTATGTTATTTGGAAAAACTTGATGTTGTGTTAATTAAAGAATCATTCTTAAATTACAAAGGTGTAAAACGCCGTTTTTCCGAAACTAAACTTCATAATATGGTCATTGTGGATGACTATGCACATCATCCGAAGGAAATCGACGCGACGCTTGAAACAGCGCGCAAGAAATATCCAAAACGTGAAATTATCTCGGTCTTCCAGCCGCATACTTTTTCACGTACGGAAAAGTTCCTTCAGGAATTTGCAAATGTGCTGTCAACGTCCGACAAAGCATATATTGTGGATATATTCGGTTCTGCGCGTGAAGCGAGCGGTACTTTATCAAGTATGGACCTTGTTGATTTAATACCCGGAGCAGAGCTGTTAACAGAAGCTGAACTCGAGCGTCTAGATAAACATGCTGACGGCGTGATTATATTTATGGGTGCAGGAGATATCCAGAAATATGAGAAACGTTTCACGGAATTACTATCTTAAAAATACAAAAAGTATATAAAATAATGTTTATATCGTTGTGAATTAGGTTATGATAATTAAGAATACAGAAAAGAAATATTGGAGGCGTTAAAATGGATTGGCAAATAGTATTATATATTGCCGCGGGTATTGCCGCGATTGCATTTTTAGTATTATGTATCGCAATTGCAGTTGTACTGTTCTCGGTTAAGAAAAACCTGGATCACGTAGCCAGCACATTAGATGGACTGGATGGTCAAATTCAGGGGATTACCCGTGAGTCAACAGATCTTCTGCACAAATCAAATCGTTTAGTTGAAGATATTCAAGGTAAATCTGAAAAACTTAATGCTGTAGTAGATGCAGTGCAGGGTGTTGGTTATTCTGTAACTAACTTAAATGATTCTGTCGACCGTGTTACGAATTCAGTTACGCATAACATCTCTCAAAATGAGGACAAAATTTCACAAGTTGTACAATGGTCAAACGTTGCAATGGAAATTGCAGACAAATGGCAGGTAAGACAGCAACAGCGCAACAGAGCTTACAATAAAGTTAATGTGGACGGGCAGTCAGAGAATTTATAACAGCTCAATGATTGATCCTGTTTGGAGGTTAGATCATGGAAACGTATAACAGAGACAGACATGTAAAAGGTGTTGAGAGTTACGATGCTCAGATTGAAACATCGACCGGCCGTGATTTTACGGTCGGCCTCGCACTTGGCTTATTCGTCGGTGTTGTAGGCGGTCTGTTTATCGCTCCTAAATCAGGAGATGCTTTAAGAGACGACATTAAGAAAGCCCAGAACTCAATGGTCAATGACCAGGGCGGCGGACTTTCAATGTCAGAGAAGATCGATGAGAAAGTCAGCGATGTTAAACAGATGGTTAAAGACAAAAAAGCTGAAATGGACCAGAAATCAAGAGTTAAAAAACTTGATGACACAACAGTCCAGGCTCAGCAGCAGGCGATTAGAGAAGAAGCAGCAGATAGTAATCTGAAGCGTCCAAATGTAGTCGATATGTCTAAATACGCTGAAAAATCCGGTTCAGCGTCAAAAAATCCGGAAAAATGATTCAGTCACTCCATGTGACTGATTTTTTTTGTTATAATATTGTTACATATGTAGTACCATTGAAGCCGAAAATTTGGTATTATTAATTAAAACGTTTACATTTTCACAGTAGACTCGGAGGGATATTATGACAGTTACTATATATGATGTGGCTCGAGAAGCAAAAGTCTCAATGGCAACAGTTTCTAGAGTCTTAAACGCTAATCCAAACGTCAAACCTGAAACAAGAAAAAAAGTTAAAGATGTTATAGATAGATTAAACTATCGGCCGAATGCGGTAGCAAGAGGACTTGCAAGCAAGAAAACGACAACAGTCGGCGTGATAATTCCAGACATTTCAGACCTTTACTATTCAGCATTGGCGCGAGGACTTGAAGACATCGCAGAAATGTATAATTATCAAATTATTATTACAAACACAGACCAGGATCCAAAGAAAGAACGTAATTCCTTTTTAAACCTGATAAGCAAACAGGTAGACGGTATTATTTTCCTCGGCGGAAAACTGAACAGCGAAGTACTGCAGGATATTGAAAGTTCTAAAGTACCGGTAGTAGTATGCGGATCAGGCGAGGAAGCTAATGACATTCCATATGTAAATATCAATTACTACGAAGCAGCAAAAGAAGTATCAGCGAAATTAATCGCTGACGGCACTAAAAATATCTGTTTCGTTACAGCGGGATACTCACGCTACCAGGAATCACGTATGGTGCAGGGAATGAAAGAAGCATATGCTGAAGCTGGACTGAATGGTGACGACTACTTGATGACAGAAGAAGCTGGAGATTACGAAAAAGGTAAAGAAATATTCGGGAAACTGCTTGATACAAACCGTGATGCGGTAATCGTTATCAGTGATGAAGCAGCAATCGGCATACTGCACGGCGGGCACGAACACGGTGTGGCAATGCCGCAGCGCCTGCAAATCGTCAGCTGTTCAAACACAAGACTCGTGACGATGGTAAGACCAAAAATTTCGAGCATAGCAGTACCATTATATGACCTTGGTGCAGTAGGAATGAGATTACTCACTAAACTGATGAATGAAGAAGAAGTAGACTCAAAATCAGTCGTACTTCCATACAGCATCGACTACCGTACAACAACAAGATAATTAATAAGAATAAACCGGAGTACCTATCTCTATTTAGAGTAGGCGGCTCCGGTTTTTTTGATTGTAGTGACAATGTCAAATCAACAAAGCTCATACAGCTGTAATTTCCACTCACTGGTCCAGATACATCATAATCCGTTCCAAAGTACTTTTATTTTTTTCTGATATTTCATCTCGACGCGGTATTTCTGTGAAGTCTTCAAGTGTGTCTTCCCAGAATACGGGGAAGTCGACTTTACATTGTTCTTTGTATTTATCGATAAATTCTATCGGTAGCGGTCCTGACGGCGCATCGGTATTTGTCATTGCAAGCCATATCTGACTCCACATACGGGGAACGACCTGCCAGATGTTATAGCCGCCACCGCCGACTGCGATCCATTTCCCAGCAGTATACCTGTCTGCCATTTCGCGAACGAAACGCGGTATTTCTTCATAAGATTTTGATGTCAGCGACAGGTGTGTCATCGGATCACGAAAATGTGCATCAACACCGTTCTGACTCAGAATGACATCGGGTTCGAAGTTTTGAATTACACCCTCCAGACTTGTTTTAAATACTTCTAAAAATGATTCATCTTCTGTAAATGCATCGATAGGCAGATTCACTGTATAGCCGAAGCCTTCTTCTGTGCCGCGTTCTGTGGCACTGCCTGTGCCCGGGAATAAGTATCTGCCTGTTTCGTGTATCGAATACGTTATGACATCATTACGGTTATAAAACGTCCATTGTACGCCGTCACCGTGGTGGGCATCAGTATCGATGTACAAAACTTTCTTCTCATATTTCTTTGCAATGTATTCACAGGCGATTGCAGTGTCGTTATAGACACAAAAACCGCTGGCTTTACCGCTGAAACCGTGGTGCAGTCCTCCGGCAAGGCTGAGCACCTTATCGGTCTCTCCTGACATCACCAAATCAACTGCAGTCAATGTTGCTCCAACGAGAGCAGCACATTTTTCATGCATGTTTTTAAAACTCGGTGTATCCTCCGAATCCAGACCGTATTTTGCCATTTCTTCTGCTGACAGTGTTCCGTGTCCCGCTGCTCGCACGGCTTCGATATAATCAGGGGAATGGACGAGCATAAGTTCCTCGTCAGTTGCTATACGCGGTTTAATAATATCCTCATCATTTAAAAATCCGGCATCCGTTAATAAATCCGTTGTTAATTTTAAGCGCATCTGATTAAAAGGATGAGTATCATTAAACCGGTATTTAAGTAGTTCATCATCGTAAACATACAGGGGTTTCATTACGACATCTCGCTCGGATCCAGTACATTAAATCCTGATTCTTTTAGTTTTTCTATAGCAATTAACGGATTCATTGCATCGATGCGCAGGACAATTATTTTATGGTCTTTTTTATCGGCATTCGGATAAATTGAAATACTGACAATTTTAATATTCAGGTCTTTAAATACTTTACCGATATCAAATATTACTCCTATGCGGTCTTTAATATCGATTTCAATAATAGAACCGGGTTCTTTAATACCCGTCAACTCAAGAAATGTATTGAGCATATCTTTCTGGGTCACGATACCGATGATTTTTTTGCCGCGCATAACGGGAATTGCACCAATCGAAAAGTGATAAAAATCTTTCGCAATTTCTTCGACGAAATCGAGCGGATGGCAGGTCGTTACCTGCTGACGCATGATTTTACCCAGTTCCAAGTCCAATGACAAATCCGCATCTTTGTTAGCGATGGAGGGTAAAGCTAGGTTCACGTCTTTATCAGAAATAATCCCTGCTAAGTTATTATCATCATCCACAATCGGAATATGGCGAATCGACAGGCGGCTCATCATATTCATTGCTTCGTGTATCGTATCGTTGATGTGGAGTGTCTCCACGGGAGAAGTCATAATTCTTTCTACTAGCATATGCAATCGCACCCCTTGTTAAATTAAAAATCGGTTTTTAAAACGTATCTCGTCAAACTGCTGCATCTGTTTATCATTAATATTTTTCCCTATACGCGCCATCAGTGTATTGGCGGGGTGGCCGGTAATTTCAGGATCATTCGTCTGAAATACTTCATAATCCCCACGCTGCATTAAACGGATCATCAGTTTTTTATAGTCATAGACATCGAGACCGCTGTTTTTTAAATCCCAGTGCCAGTAATATTCTGTCGTAATAATAATATAGTTCTCGATAAAATCATCATATGTTGAAAGTTCAAGCATTTTTCCAGCAAGACCGTAGCTCCGGTAGGGTAGTGCAACTTCTACTGCGCCGAGTTCCATAATGAATGGATGGTTGCCGTCCGACCAGCGTTCAAGCGGATCAGGATGAAGAAATATAATGTAGCCGACAATATGTTTATTTATATGACTGACAATAATTCTTCCTTCAGGAAGTTCTGCGATTTCAATCAGCGCCTGAAATTGTTCTTTAGGTCGTCTGAATGCAGTCAAATTATTATCAAATGTATATGTTTTTAAAGTATCGCTATCAACTGGACCTTCTATAACGACCATGTCCGTCTCAGTTTTAGTTTCTGTTTTAAAATAGTGTTTTTGATGCCTCAATGGAACACCCCTTTTAAAAGTAATTAAATGTTATGAAAAAATAAATTCATTATCATTATATATTATAGTGAAATTATACTAAAGTGAAAGCGGTTTTATTTCATAGAAAATAAAGAAAATAAAAGAAATCAAGCGTTTTCATAGAATTCTGAGCTGTCTTTCAATATAATAGGTTTATGAAAGCGAAATCATAATTACAAACAAGGGGTGTCGTTAAGAATGAAAGTAGAACTTTACGAAGCAACAGATCAACATGCAAACATGCCGAATTACGAAACGGCAAAAGAAAATTTCTCATGGGAAGATATTGAAAAGGAATTTTCATGGTATGAAACTGGAAAAGTAAATATGGCTTATGAAGCTATTGATAAACATGTGGACGAAGGACATGGAGATAAAATTGCGCTCCATTACAAACTGGAAGATAACATTCAGTCGTTTACTTTTAAAGAAATGAAAGAGAACTCAAATAAAGCAGCTAATGTATTAAAAAATGAGGGTGTTAAAAAAGGGGACCGCGTATTTATCTTTATGGCACGTTCGCCTGAACTTTATTTTGCACTGCTCGGCGCACTGAAAATCGGTGCAGTAGTCGGACCGCTATTTGAAGCGTTTATGGAAAAAGCGGTGAAAGACCGTCTGGAAGACAGTGAAGCAACAACAATTGTTACAACGTCTGAACTGCTGCCGAGAATTCCGGTTGCTGATCTGCCGGACTTAAAAAATGTCATCGTTGCAGGTGATGACGTCGATGAGCAGTATATTAATTTTAGAGAAGAATATAATAATGCTTCTGCAGAGTTTGATGTTGAATGGCTCGGTAAGGAAGACGGGATGATTTTACATTACACGAGTGGTTCAACAGGCCAGCCTAAAGGTGTGCTGCATGCGCAGTACGCAATGGTACAGCAGTATATTTCAGGTAAATATGTACTCGATTTAAAAGAAGACGATGTGTACTGGTGTACAGCTGACCCAGGCTGGGTAACTGGAACATCATACGGGATATTCGCACCGTGGCTGAACCGTGCGACAAACGTTATCGTCGGCGGCAGATTCTCTGCTGAGTCATGGTACGGAGCACTTGAAGAACTGAAAGTAACTATCTGGTACAGTGCACCGACAGCATTCAGAATGCTGATGGGCAGCAGCGACAACGCTGTTGAGAAATACGACTTATCAGCACTTAGACATATTCTATCTGTCGGAGAGCCGTTAAACCCTGAAGTAGTTAAATGGGGAATGGAAGTATTTAATCTGCGTATTCACGACACATGGTGGATGACTGAAACAGGCGCACATATGATTGTAAACTTCCCGTCTATGGATATTAAAGGCGGTTCGATGGGTAAACCATTGCCGGGTGTGGAAGCAACAATTATCGATGATCAGGGGAATGAACTGCCGGCGAACCGCATGGGTAACCTTGCAATGAAGACAGGGTGGCCGGCAATGATGCGTGAAATCTGGAAGAATAAACCGAAATACGATTCTTACTTTATCGGTGACTGGTATATTTCGGGAGATTCAGCATATCAGGATGAAGATGGATACTTCTGGTTCCAGGGGCGTGTCGACGATGTCATTATGACAGCGGGTGAGCGTGTTGGACCATTTGAAATAGAATCGAAACTTGTTGAACATGAAGCAGTGCAGGAAGCAGGGGTTATCGGTAAGCCTGACCCTGTACGCGGTGAAATCGTTAAGGCGTTTATCGCTTTAAGAGACGGTTACGAGCCGACTGATGAACTTAAAGAAGAAATACGGGTATTTGTGAAGAACGGTCTCGCGGCGCACGCAGCACCTAGAGAAATCGAATTTAAGGACAGTCTTCCGAAAACGCGCAGCGGTAAAATAATGAGACGCGTGCTTAAGGCATGGGAACTCGATTTACCGGCAGGCGACTTATCATCCATGGATGATGATTAAAATTATAAATTATCTTAAAATTTAAATAGATATCGAAATACAGGCCGTTTATAATGGTCTGTATTCATTTTTTATGTCATAATGAGTATGAAGTTGTGAAATCGTTTTACAACTGCAAATTATATTTAGGAGCTGAGAAGATGGCACATTTGACTGACCAAGAAATTGCGTCTAAAGCCTCAATACAACCAATTCAGGATATTGCTAAAAAAGCAGGAATTCCTGAAGAAGCACTAGAAATGTATGGTAAATACAAGGCAAAAGTAGACATCCACCAACTTGAAGGAAACAAAGAAGATTCTAAAATCGTACTTGTATCCGCTATGAACCCGACACCAGCTGGTGAAGGTAAATCAACAGTAACTGTTGGATTAAGTGATGCTTTTAATAAAATTGGTAAAAAAGTAATGGTCGCTTTACGTGAACCTTCACTTGGACCTGTTATGGGTGTTAAAGGTGGAGCAACAGGTGGAGGACATGCACAAGTATTACCAATGGAAGAAATCAACTTACACTTTAACGGTGACCTACACGCAATTACTACAGCAAATAATGCATTGAGTGCATTCATTGATAACCACATTCACCAAGGGAACGCGCTAAATATTGACCCGCGCCGTGTATCTTGGAAACGTGTTATCGACATGAATGACCGCGCACTTCGTCAAGTCGTTGTCGGTTTGGGCGGACCTACAAGAGGAGTTCCGCGCGAAGATGGATTTGATATTACAGTTGCGAGTGAAATCATGGCTATTCTGTGTTTATCAAACGACATCATCGATCTTAAAGAAAAATTAGCTAAAATTGTATTCGGTTATACTTACGACAAAAAACCTGTAACAGTTGGGGAACTTGAAGTTCAAGGTGCATTAGCACTTCTTCTTAAAGAAGCTATTAAACCTAACTTAGTACAAACTATGGAAGGTACACCTGCATTAATCCACGGTGGACCATTCGCTAACATTGCTCACGGATGTAACTCAATCATTGCAACAAACACTGCAAGACAGCTTGCTGATATCGTTGTAACTGAATCAGGTTTCGGTTCTGACCTTGGAGCGGAAAAATTCATGGACATTAAAGCACGCATGGGCGGATTCAAGCCTGATGCTATCGTTTTAGTAGCAACAATCCGTGCACTTAAGATGAACGGCGGAGTAGCTAAAGCTGATTTAGGCGAAGCTAACGTTGATGCTCTTAAAGAAGGTGTTGTTAACTTAGGTAAACACATCGAAAACGCTCGTAAATTCGGCGTTGAGCCAGTAATCGCGTTAAACGACTTTGTAACTGACACTGATGAAGAAAGAAACTTTGTTCTTGACTGGTGTAAAGATCAGGGAGTTCGCGTAGCATTAACTCAAGTATGGGAAAAAGGCGGAGAAGGCGGCGTTGACTTAGCTAATGAAGTATTAGCAGCAGTTGAAGCTGGAAACGACTTTAAACAACTATACGAAGATGAACTGCCAATCGCTGACAAGATCGAGAAAATCGTTACAGAAGTATACGGCGGAGACGGTGTTGATTTCTCTGCTAAAGCTGCAAAACAAATTGCTGACATCGAAGCTAACGGCTGGGGCAACTTCCCGGTATGTATGGCTAAGACTCAGTACTCATTATCAGACGACCCTAAAAAATTAGGACGTCCGACAGGATTCAGAGTAAGCGTTAGCGAAGTTATTGCTAAAGCAGGTGCAGGATTCGTTGTTGCACTTACTGGTGATATCATGACAATGCCAGGACTTCCTAAAGTTCCTTCAGCTGTCAAGATGGATGTAAATGCTGACGGTTCTTCAACTGGATTATTCTAGAACTTATAGAGAGAAAGCCCAAAATCTTCGGATTTTGGGCTTTTTTTTGTATTGAATGATCCTTGAAGAGGATTTGCTGGTGTCGTCATCCGGTGAGCTGGTTTTGCTTGTGAGAGCTTCTACATTGTCTGACAAATCATTTTATCGGACAGTGTCGCTTCTACATTGTCTGACAAATCCGTTTATCGGACAGTGTCACTTTCACATTGTCTGACAAATCATTTTATCGGACAGTGTCGAGCTTGCCAGGCAGTCATCACATCAAAAAAACACCTCCACAAGAAGTGGAGGTGTTCATTCAACTTATTTAGCTATTCATCGTCTTCATCATCATCTTTGTCGTCTTTGTCGTCTTTGTCGTCTTTTGATGATTTGCTTTTTGATGATGATTTGCCGCCGACTGTATATGTGTCATCATACGTCCGCGTGACACGTCCTCTTAAATCACTGTTAGAAAGGCCGCTGTCAATCGCTGCGCCCATACGCGCCTGGATTGCAGGGTCACTTAGTGAACTCTTATTAGAGAACTGTGTATCTTCTGCGATTAATCCTTTAATCGGTTTATCCATACTGCTTGAGCAGTCATCTTCCAGTTCCATTGTCAGTGCACAGAATTCTTCTTCTCTGACTGATGAAGGCTGCTGGAATTCTTCGTATGCACCAAGTTGTTCAGGTGCAACGTTTGTTAATGCCTGCGCCATATTTCTCCAGTTGTACAGGTGGTAATATTGTTCATAGTCAGTGTCGGAGACCTGAGGAATGTTACGGTCGTAACCCATCCATATACCTAATGTTACTTTCGGGTTAAAGCCGACCATCCATGAGTCGACGAATTGCTCTGATGTACCGGTTTTCGCTGACCAGTCATATACACCTTTTACTGATTCATAGTAATCCTTGATGTGATAAACAGAACCGGAAACAAATGATTCTTTCAGCATATCTGCCATTAAGAATGACGTTGAATCTTTGAAAACTTTCATTGGATCCTGCTGCTGTTCGTAAACTACTTCACCGCTTGGATCAGTAATTGATTCAATCATATAGCTCTCTGTCATTTCACCTTCGTTACCGAATGTAGAAAATGCATCGACGTTTTCTACAACTGATACGTCATTTGTACCAAGTGGCAGAGAAGTTGTACTTAGCATTTCATCGGATACATTCAGACTCATCTTGTCTAAGTATTGCCCCGGATTGTGACTTTGAACATCAGACCACAATCTTAAAGTACTTAGGTTATATGAGTTGCTGAGTGCGTGTTTCGCGGATACTAACCCGTATTCTTCAGTAGAGTAGTTCTTCGGCTCATAGCCGTTAAAACTGAACTCTTCATCAAGTAATACTGTATCCGGTACGATTAGTCCCTGGTCGATTGCCGGAGCGTATGTGCTCAGCGGTTTCATCGTTGAGCCTGCCTGACGTTTCGTCTGGGTTGCATGGTTAACTTCGGAGTCTTCGTAATTACGTCCACCGACGAAACCAAGTATTTTACCAGAGTCATTATCTTTTAAGACCATGCCGACTTCGTGATCGAGAATATCTTCTTCTTCGCCTTCAGTCGCGTTCAGTGCATCGAGACTGCTGCGCTCACCGTAGTAACTGAAGCTATTATCTTTTGTTTCCTGCATAGTATCGTAAATTGTTTTATCAATCGTTGTCTTAATCTGGTAACCCTCGTTACGCATCGCTTCATTCGCTTTTTGAGTGTACTCCTGATTGATCAACGGTGTTGAATCGACATCTTCACGGCTGATACCTTCTTCTTCAGCGAGGATATATTTAATAATTTCCACACCGCGTCGTTCCACTTCATCTGTCAGGAACGGGTAATTCTGATTTGGTACAACGACACTCGATGCCATGTTTTCATAGATGTTGTATGCAAGTGCCTGATCACGCTCTTCTTCTGTAATAGCACCTTCAGTCAACATTCTTGAAAGGACGAATTCCTGACGATTTTTACCTGCTTCAAGCAATTCAGCTTCTTTCATTGTGCCGTCCTGATTAAACGGAGTAAATGCGTAAGGGTTTTGAGGCAGTCCTGCTAAAAACGCACTTTCAGCAATATTCAATTCTGCTGCTGGTTTGTTGAACACACCTTGTGCTGCAGATTCAATACCTGCAATGTTTTGTCCGTTGGCATTACGTCCAAACGATACTGCATTTAAGTATGCTTGCAAAATTTCTTCTTTAGACATGATATTTTCAACTCTGAAAGCAAGCAGTAATTCTGTTGCTTTACGGTCGAATGTCGGGTCGTTCGTCAGCATCTGATTTTTAACCAGCTGCTGTGTAATTGTACTTCCCCCTGAACTTTCCTCGCCGCCTGAAACCTGCTGCAGCGATGCACGCATAAATGCTTTTGGAACAACACCGTTATGTTCATAAAAATGCTCATCCTCAGTCGAAATTAACGCATCTGTGACGTTTTCAGAGATGTTTTCATAATCGACAGTTTGCCGGATTAAATCGGATCTCAATGTTCCGAGTTCTTCGCCGGAGCCGAATGTTACAGTCGTACTTTCAGTCATTTCGGTAAGGTCACTTACAATTTCCTCTTCAGCAAGCACATCTTCATTCGAGACGAGTGCTGCAAAGTAACCGAGGCCGATACTGAAAAGGAATATCCCGAGCAGGGTGAATGCTAAAAGTAAAAATAAAACTATATTCCATATAGTGTCATATGCAGTAAAGAACGACACCCTGAGAGGAGAACCTGCTTTTTTAAAGCGTGCGACTGTATTATGGTATTTGTCCTTCGCAGTTGCTCCGTGAACTATGTCTTTCTTCTTGTCAGGATCCTTGCGGGAGAACATCTTTTTTATATTATCAATAAAGTCATTTTTCTTGTCCATGCCAACCTCCTATTAAAAAGATTATATCATATGTTCTTCCGACACTCATAGTGATAAAAACCGGTACAAACATATTGTAATTCAATCATATAATCGTATATCAAAACACATAAAAGTCAAAACAATAAGACTGGACAGAAGGATGTGAACTTGACTATTTATCATCCTGATAATATACTTGTATAAAATTTAATGAATAATTTGAACGATGAGAGAAGTAGTACTGTTATTTGATTCAGAGAGCCGGCGTAAGGTGCGAGCCGGTGATAATAATTTTACGAATACACTTATTAATAAGTTCAGATCGTAATAGAAGACGTATATTCTAATTTAGAGATAAATTGTTTGGTGGTACCGTGTAACGCACCCATACTGTATAAGTATGGGTGTTTTTTTATTCATTAAAATAATATTATTGGAGGAAATTATGACTACATTATTGGAAGACCTGCAATACCGCGGTATTGTATATCAGATGACTAACGAAGAAAATATTAACGAAATGCTCGAACAGGAAAAAATTTCGCTGTACTGCGGGGCGGATCCGACAGCAGACAGTCTTCACATCGGTCACTTAGTACCGTTCTTAACAATGCGCCGATTCCAGCAGTACGGGCATCGTCCGGTAGTATTAATCGGCGGGGGCACAGGAATGATCGGTGACCCTTCATTTAAAGCCGACGAACGCAAATTACTTACTGAAGATGAAGTAGATGCGAACGTTGATGCAATTAAAGGACAGATGGAAAATATTTTTGACTTCAGCGATGACAATGCAGCAGTACTCGTAAACAACAAAGACTGGCTGAAAGATATCAGCTTAATTTCATTTTTACGCGACTACGGAAAACATGTCGGACTGAATTACCTGCTGTCAAAAGACGCTATTCAGTCACGCCTCGAAACAGGTATTTCATACACTGAATTCACGTACACTATTTTACAGGCAATCGATTTCGGACATTTAAACAAAGAATTTGGTGTCAGAATACAAATCGGCGGTTCTGACCAGTGGGGCAACATCACGAGCGGTCTTGAATTAATGCGCAGAATGTACGGTACGACAAACTCTGAAGGATTGACGATTCCACTGATTACTAAAGCAGATGGCAAAAAGTTCGGTAAGACAGAATCAGGAAACATCTGGCTCGACAAAAAACGTACTTCACCGTATGAATTTTATCAATTCTGGCTAAATCAAAGAGACGAAGATGTGATTAAGTTCCTTAAATTATTTACGTTTGTAGAACGTGATGAAATTGAAGAGCTGACAGTGTCAGTTGAAGAAGAACCTCATTTAAGAAAAGCACAGAAATGTCTTGCAGATGAAATTACTGAATTTATTCACGGGAGTGAAGGGCTGGAAGAAGCTAAAAAAGTAACAGAAGCGCTATTCAGCGGTGATATTAAATCACTCGACGCTGTACAGATTAAAGATGCGTTGAAAGATGCACCATCAGCAGAAGTTAATGCTGAAGATAATGCTCTCGTAAATGTGCTTGTTAATGCGAAAGTTTCACCATCAAGACGCCAGGCACGTGAAGATATCGCTAATGGTGCTATTTATATTAATGGTGAAAGAATGCAGGAAGTAAATCATGAAATTACTGAGGATGATAAAATTAACGGTGAGTTCACTGTATTCCGCCGCGGCAAGAAAAAATATACAATCGTAAATTACAAATAAAAATAAAGGTCGGTATCCTCTGGATACCGACCTTTTAGTATTAGAATATAAGGAATGCTGCAACGATAATGATTGGTAAAGTGATGGCTGTTCTTAATAAGAAAATCATAAACAGCTTGCCGATTCCAAGAGGAATTTTCGAGCCGAGAATAACTCCGCCGACTTCAGAAAGATAAATGAGCTGTGTAATACTCATTGCACCAACGATGAAGCGGGTCATATCACTCTGTACATTTTCAATCAGGATCGCCGGCAGGAACATATCAGTGAAACCGATAAAAATTGTTTCACTCATTGCCTGAGCTTCAGGAATACCGATAAGTTCTAAAAGCGGAACGAACGGCATACCGAGCCATGAAAATATTGGTGTGTACTCGGCAAGGATTGTTCCGAGTGTACCGATTGCCATAACAACAGGCAGTACGCCGAACCAAGTATCAAATACTGTTTTAATTCCTTCTTTAATTAGAGGAAGAAGACCAGGCGAATTTTCTGCCTTATCCATAGCCTGCTTATAACCCCATGAAAACGGGTTGTGGCCTTTTGGAATTGTTTCTTCAAGTTCTGAACCATCTTTGTAATAAGTGTCTTCGATTCTGGATAAAGGCGGGATACGCGGCATAATGAATGCTGCTGCAAGACCGGCTACGATAATCGTTAAGTAAAATTGGCCGAACATGTTCATCAGACCGATTAAATCGAGAATAACAATCGTAAATGTAATAGAAACAACTGAGAAAGTTGAAGCGATCACACTTGCTTCACGTTTCGAGTAAAAACCGTCTTCATACTGTTTACTTGTTAAAATAACACCGACAGTGCCATCGCCGACCCATGATGCAAGGTTATCGACTGTAGAACGTCCCGGTAAAGTAAACAGCGGACGCATAATTTTAGCGAACAGCGTTCCAACGAATTCGAGCAGCCCGTAATTTAACAGGAGCGGCAGGAAGAATCCGGCGATAATGAATACTGTGAATAATGTAGGTTGCAGATCATTTAAAATCATCGCACCGGTATTAGCGGAAATAATCATTTCAGGTCCTACCTGGGCATATGCAAGTACTGCGAAAACAGCACCGACAGTTCTCAGGATGACCCAGAATTTTGATGTATTAAATATATCATGCATAAAACCTGAGCCGGATCTAACAATCCAGCTGTATATAATACTGAACAGCGCTGAGATTACGATTGTTACAACTGTTAAAAGTGTAATTGTTTCGATTGTGATAAAATCTATGATGAAATTAGCGAGATATGCAACGGGAACAGTAGTCTCTCCATCGATCTTCAACGGTACTAAGAACATGAGCATACCGATAATAGAAGGAATGAAGAACTTTAAAAATGTAGAAAAACGCGACATAAAATACCCTCTTTTTATAGTGAATTTAATTATTTAATACGATTATACTAAATAATTATACAAGATGATGAATAATAGTAAAGTAGAAAACGTTTTCATATGTATTAAATTCTATTATAATAGAATTAGAGAGAAAAGGGGAGATATTTATGAATATTATTGATACACATTGTGATGCCTTACTGAAACTTCAAGGAGATGCGCGCGGGACGCACGGATATTTTCAGCAGGAAAGACAGCTGAACTATTTAAATTCGGGAGAACTGGATACAAATATGGAGCGGAGAATTAAAGGAAATGTAAAAGTGCAGTTCTATGCAGTATTCATCTCTCCGGGCATTCCTGATAATGAAAAATGGCAGCATGCGCTGGAACAAATCGATGCATTCTACGAAGAAGTACTGACGATGGAAAATATGGTACATATTAAACAGTTGTCGGATATTCAAAATTTAAAAGAACACGAATATGGTGCGGCGCTTACACTGGAAGGCAGTGATGCATTCGGTAATGATTTAATGAAGCTGAGAATATTATTTAAGCTCGGAGTCTTATCGCTTGGGCTCGTTTGGAACAACGGCAACCTGGTTGCTGACGGAGTCGGAGAGACACGCGGCGCAGGATTGAGTGAATTCGGCTTAAGGGTCGTGGAAGAATGTAATAAAAATAATGTGCTGATTGATGTGAGTCATTTAAATGTTCAGGGATTTGAAGATGTGATTGAACACGGAAAACTTGTCTTTGCGAGTCATTCCAATGCCAGAAGTATTCATGATCATCCGAGAAACCTGCACGATGAACAGATTAAGCAGCTGATTAATAAAGACGGAATGATTAATATCGTATTCTGCCCGCCGTTTATCGGAGAAGGAAAAGTAACGATAGTTGATTTAATTCTTCATATCGATAAAATTATTGAACTTGGCGGAGAGAAGCATATCGGTCTCGGATCTGACTTCGACGGTATAATGGAATTTGTTGAAGGATTGGAAGACGCATCTAAATACACTAATTTAATAGAAGTTTTACGTCAAAAATACGGTGAGGAATTTACAGAAGGTGTTGCCTCACGAAATTTTACAGAGCGCTTCTGTTAAAAAAATCGCGCAGATTTTATAATCTGCGCGATTTTTAGATATCTATTTTTCTTTCTGTTCTCCAATGAGGTTATCGACATGTTCTTTTGCTTTCTGCATGTCTTCTTCCTGGGTATTGATTTCAGCAAGGGAATCGTTTAATTTATCATCAATCGAATCATCACCGAGCGGATTAACGAAAAAGAATTCTTCATTAAAGTTGCTGTACAGTTCCATTAACTCTTCAACTTCATTTAAATAATCAATCATCGCTTCCTGAACTTCAATATGTTGTTCATCATTCAATGTATAGTTTTTAATTGTCTGACGGAAGTCGGCAACTCTAGGAATAATATCTTCATTTATACTTTTTAAAGCTTTTTCACGGTTGGCTTCACTGCTAATATTTTCGTCCGTTTCATTGAGCATCGTATTCAGCTCATTGTCGTTCCTCTCAAAAGCACCGAGCATCTGTGTATAGTTTTCTTTGGATTCACTGCTGCACGCACTGAGTAACAGTACGATAAACGGCACTAACAATATTAATTTCTTCATATTTACACCTCATAAGTTAATTAAAGAAAAAAGTCATTTGAAACAGTTCTATTTTAATTGTATAATAATCAGGTTGCCTTTTTAAACTATACTATATTAAATGTGAGGAATACATATGAATAAGAAATTAATTGTTACCTTTACAGTGGGGATTTTCCTGCTCGGAATGATGGAATTAATCGTTTCCGGAATTCTGGAATTAATGAGTGATGACCTTGGCATCAGCCACGCTTTAACTGGTCAACTGATTACAGTCTATGCAATCAGTTTTGCTTTGTTTGGCCCGATTTTAATACGTTTAACCGAAAACATGCCAACAAAAATTGTCGTGCTGCTTTCATTAGTAGTATTTATAGTCGGTAACGTAGTCTTCGGACTTGCCAACTCATTTTTAATACTGTCACTCGGCCGCGTCATTACGGCGATGGCAGCTGCGGTCTTTATCGTTAAAATACTGGATATGACAGTTGTCCTGTCAGAACCGCATATCCGCGGAAAAATGCTTGCACTTGTCTATATGGGATTCAGTGCGGCAAACGTGTTCGGAATTCCAATTGGAACGATTATCGGAGCGCAGTTCGGCTGGAGAGTTATCTTCGCAATTGTTATCGTTATCGCAATTTTAGTCGGAATCGGCGTACTGATGTTTGTACGTTCCGAAGGGCTTGTTGATACGACACCTGCCGGCGTGCAGAAGAGCAGAGTTAAATCGAGAAAAAACGTTGCACTTTATATAGCAGTAACACTTGCTGTGTTAACTGGTAATTATATTATTCTCGGTTATATTTCACCGCTGATGACGTCTCACGGATTTACGCTTGAAAACGTCTCGTTCGCGTTATTAATTACGGGAATCGGCGGCATGACAGGAACGTATCTCGGCGGTAACCTGGTCGATAAAATCGGTCCGAAGAAAACCGTTATGATAATGATGTCATTCTTCCTTGTCAGTCTTGCAATAATGCCATTCCTATACGACACACCGGCGTTATTCTATATCAACATGTTTGTATGGAGTCTTTTCCAATGGGCAACTTCACCTGCAGTGCAGGGCGGACTTGTTGAAAACGTTGAAGGATCAAGCTCAAATGTATTCAGCTGGAATATGTCGGCACTGAACTTAGGTATCGGTATCGGAGCTGTAATCGGCGGACTGTTTATCAGTAATTTTGATATTGGCTACGGCCCGTGGCTTGGCTTTGCAATTGTCCTTTGCGGATTGATTGCTGCAACACAAATTAAACCGCAGACTGTGTAAATTCTTTGAATAATAGAAGAAATCCCGTATAATTAAATAACTATAAGAGGGAGCGGTTAATGTGTTAATGCGTTTAGTAATGATAGTTTTAGCCAGCGTCGCATCGATTTTTGTTATAAATTATACCGGATTTTATATTCTGGATTATACATGGCAGAACATACTGTATGGTGCGCTGATAATTATCGCCATCATGATTTTATATAAAATATTAACGAAGTTTTTAAAACTGTTTTTATTTGTAGTAATAGTCGTACCGGTCATTGGTATTTGTTTCTACTATATATATTCATATATTACTGGTGAGCCGCCATCATTCATGCAATTCTAGCGTGGCAGCCCGAAAATCTTAAATTAAGATTTTCGGGCTTTTTATTTTGGGTTGGCAGTGTACATGCGGTCGAAAACAGATTATCGGCCGCATGAGACTGTCCAATTGAATCATCAGTTTTATTTTTTCTTCCTTACAAGTATACTTGTTGTAAATGGAGGGTGAGTTATGGGAGAGAATAATCCGATAGAGTTTAACAAAAGAGTACTTGAGATTGACGGCATCCGCGGATTTGCATTACTCGGTATATTGATGATGAATATCATGTCATTTGCCGGCCCGGATCTCGATGACAGTTTTTCAGGCACACGGAGTGAGATTTATACCGGATTCTGGAATGAGTTATCATTATTCTTTATAAACATATTTATCACGACGAATTTTTACACGATGTTTTCATTTCTATTCGGTCTTGGGTTCTTTATATTTTTATCGCGTGCCCAAAAGAAAAATCAGTCGACGTCTGCTTTGTTTTTAAGAAGACTCGGACTGCTTCTCGTGTTTGGTTTATTGCACGGAATTTTACTGTGGTACGGAGATATTTTATGGACGTATGCAGTTACGGGACTGTTTCTGCTGATAGCGTACAAATTTAAACCGAGAACGAATTTAATCATTGCGGCCGTTCTCTTGATTATTACATCAATCATGGTCATTCTAGCTTCAGCTGCAGTATATATGATGAATGCAGTGGCCGCAGGAAGCGGTCTGGAATCGGAAGGCTTTTACTTTTCACTGAATATGACAGAGACAATTTTAAATGGTACATATGGCGACATTATTAATATGAACGCAACTGTTTTAGGAATGTCTGTTGCGGGTGCTGTTTTTGTAGTGCCGAATGTACTCGCAATGTTTTTAATCGGCCTGTATGCGGGACAAAAAGGTTACTTTACAAATTTAAGACAGCATACAAGCCTGCTGAGAAAAACGGCAGTTCTCGGTATTGGAATAGGCTTGCCGGTAAAAATATTTACAGGATACTTAACAACATACCGGTCACACGATGATGTATATGTTCAGCTTTCACAGCTGTCCAGTACAATCGGGGGTCCGTTGATGTCACTGGGCTATGTTGCAGCATTTGCGTTACTTTTACTGAAATTGCCTAAACTGGTGAGTCTGCTGCAGCCGGTGGGCCAGATGGCGCTGACGAACTATATCGGCCAGACAGTCATTATGCTCGGAATTTTTTACATCGGCGGACTTTTCAACAGTATTGAAGCGATATGGTTTGTGCCGATTGCGCTCGGGGTCTTTACCGTCCAGCTGATTTTAAGCCGCATCTGGATGAAGTTCTTTGCATACGGACCGCTGGAATGGATATGGCGCAGCTTTACGTATTTAAAAGTAATGCCGATCAGGAAACGATAGGAGTTTTTTTAGATGAAGCTATTTATAATTGAAGACGATCCTGTACTGATGGATGAACTGGCCGCGCGTTTTAAAGAGTGGGATATTGATGCGTACGGCGTAACGGATTTTAACGATGTCATGAATGATTTTATAAAGTATAATCCGGAACTCGTTATCGTGGATATTACACTGCCGAAGTACGACGGTTTTTACTGGTGCCGTATGATCAGAAACATCTCCAGCGTGCCGATAATCTTCTTATCATCGAGAGACCATCCTGCAGACATGGTGATGAGCATGCAGATGGGGGCTGATGATTACGTGCAGAAGCCGTTTAATTTTGAAGTGCTGAATGCAAAAGTGCAGGCGCTTCTCAGAAGAACGTACGAGTATCAGCATAAGGAAATCGACGTCTTTAAATTCAGAGATGCGGTATTCGATTTTAAAAAGCTGACAGTAACGATAAAAGACGAGAGCATCGAACTGACAAAAAATGAATCGTATATTTTGTCGATATTATCCCAGAACACAGGGGACACGGTATCCAGAACAGAAATCATTGAATCGCTGTGGGATGATTCGAAATTTATCAGCGACAACACACTCACAGTAAACGTGAACAGACTGCGTAAAAAGCTTGAGTCAATCGGGCTGACTGATGCGATTGTTACGAAGACAGGTATCGGCTACATCTTAAAGGAGTAGATGAATATGTATATAAAAGAAAATATTCCTGTATTCCTGCTTTTTTCAGGCTTTAATCTGGTGATATTATTAATTGGTTTTATCGATAACAGCATTCCGAATATTGCAGTACTGTATATATTCTTTTTTAATCTGCTGATTTTTATTATTTATATCGCCTGGGACTTTATCAGAAGAAAACAATTCACAAATGATATTGAACATCTGGAATCGCTGGATGATGTTGTCGGCATGTCATCGGGCAGTACGCCCGAGCAGCGCATGATTTACGAAAAACTCGATGAACTGCGCGGGACGCATCAGAATGAATTAGACAAAGAGTCACAGCGCACACGTGAAAATCTGGATGAACTGACGCGCTTTATACATGATATGAAGATGCCGGTCACGACGATGAAACTGATGATTGATGATCTTGACGGGGAACCGAAAATGAAACTCGGTGCTGAATGGTCCCGTCTCAACAGCATGCTGAACGAAGTTCTGTATTTGAAACGTCTACCGAATATTAAAAATGACTTATATATTGAAGAGATTAATCTGGCAGAACTTTTGAATACTTCCATTAAAAAACTGAGAGATATCTGCATGCAGAAAAACATCGGATTTGATATTGAACTCAGTGAACCGCTGGTTCATACGGACAGAAAGTGGATGCAGTTTGTACTGGATCAGATTATTACAAACAGCGTGAAGTATTCCGAAAACAACGATATTGTCATTAACGGAAAAATCATTAATGAACAGCCGGTACTGACGATTACCGATTACGGCAGAGGAATTAACGAGAAAGACATTAACCGGATATTCGAATCCGGATTTACTTCGACGAGCGATCACGACGACGCTCAGGCCACAGGCATGGGTTTGTATTTAACGAAGGAAGTATGCGATGTGCTCGGTATTAATATCGAAGCAGCTTCACAGTACGGTGAATATACAACTGTAACTTTAACGTTCAATCTGGCGAATGAATTTACGAGAATCACTATGAAGTGACAAAAATGTCACTTCATAGTGATTTTTGTTCGCTGAATCAAACGATACCGCATCTAAAACGGTATAAACTGTAGTTAATAAGAAAAACAGGAGGAATCAATTATGCTGTTAAAAGCGACAGATATTAAAAAAAGTTACGGTAATAAATTCAATCGCACAGAAGTGCTTAAAGGTATAGATATTAATTTAAACAAAGGTGAATTCGTTTCAATTATGGGAGCTTCGGGTTCCGGCAAGACAACGCTTCTGAACGTGCTCAGCTCAATCGACAATGTGACGGGCGGTCACATATACATCGATGGTGTAGACTTTACGACATTAAAAGATAAAAAGCTCGCAGACTTCAGAAAGAATGATCTCGGATTTATTTTCCAGGATTACAATCTGCTCGATACGCTGACAGTAAAAGAAAATATTATGCTGCCGCTGTCGATCCGTTCAATTTCTAAAAGTGAAGCGGAAGCACAGTTCGACAGCGTAGCAGGACAGCTCGGCATCAGTAATCTTGCAGCGAAATACCCGGGCCAGATTTCCGGCGGACAGGCACAGCGTACAAGTGCGGCACGGGCATTTATCCATCAGCCCAAAATTATTTTTGCGGATGAACCGACCGGTGCACTGGACTCGAAATCCGCAAGCGACTTACTTAAAAAACTGCAGCAGCTGAACGAAACGCTGAACACAAGTATTTTAATGGTAACGCACGATGCGACTGCAGCGAGTTTCTCACACCGTGTGATTTT
>JBQDHL010000022.1:0-20307 GCA_052093725.1 Jeotgalicoccus sp.
TATTACAGATTCTTAGCAGTATTGTCAATAGATTTTTACGTAAAATTAATATAAGGCCGCGATTTAAGACTCTTCGTTACTATGAAAGCCACTCATCGTTACTTACAGCCTCCTGCGTTACTATGAAAGCCATTCATCGTTACTTACAGCCTCTTGCGTTACTATGAAAGCCGCTCATTGTTACTTACAGCCTCCTGCGTTACTATGAAAGCCGCTCATTGTTACTTACAACCTCCTGCGTTACTATGAAAGCCGTTCATTGTTACTTACAACCTCCTACCATACAAAAAAACACCGCTCTCCCTAATGGAGTGCGGTGTTTCCATAAATATATATTATCTTTCACGCATTGATGGGAATAATAATACGTCTCTGATTGATGCCGAGTCCGTCAGCAGCATTACTAAACGGTCAATACCAATCCCTAGCCCGCCTGTTGGCGGCAAGCCGTATTCCATTGCTTCAAGATAGTCTTCGTCCATTTCATGTGCTTCGTCGTTACCTGCATCGCGTTCTGCGACTTGTGATTCAAAGCGTTCTCTCTGATCGATCGGGTCATTAAGCTCAGTAAATGCGTTCGCGTGTTCGCGGCGCACGATAAACAGCTCGAAACGGTCAGTGAAGCGAGGGTCTTCATCGTTTTTCTTAGCCAGCGGAGATATTTCTACCGGGTGACCGTAAACGAATGTCGGCTGTACTAATTCTTCTTCAACTTTTTGTTCAAAGAATTCGTTCAGAATATGGCCGTAAAGCATGTTTCCGTTAATTTCTACGTTATGCTCTTTAGCTGCCGCTCTCGCTTCTTCAACTGTTGTAATTTCATAAAAGTTTACGCCTGTATATTCATTGACGATATCAACCATGTGCACGCGTTTCCACTCAGGTGTTAAATCAATTTCTTCACCGTTGTATGTCACTTTCATCGTGCCGTTTACTTTCTCAGCAATATAAGCGACCATTTCCTCAGTCAGTTTCATAATGTCGTTATAGTCAGCGTACGCTTCGTATAATTCCATCATCGTAAACTCAGGATTGTGGCGTGTAGAGACACCTTCGTTTCTAAATACACGACCGATTTCATACACTTTTTCAATGCCTCCGATAACAAGGCGTTTCAAGTGTAATTCTAAAGCGATACGCATGAATAAGTCTCTGTCCAGTGCGTTATGGTGAGTGATAAACGGACGTGCCTGAGCGCCGCCTGCGATTGAGTGCATCATCGGTGTTTCTACTTCTAAGAAACCGATGCTGTCGAGGTAGTTACGCATTTCCTGAATAATTCTGCTGCGTTTAATAAACGTCTCTCTTGATTCTTTACTTGTAATCAGATCGAGGTAACGTTTACGGTAGCGTTCTTCAACATCTTTCAGACCGTGATATTTATCCGGCAGCGGACGGAGCGCTTTCGTAAGCAGCGTAAATTCAGTCGGTTTAACAGATAGTTCTCCCGTGTTTGTTTTAAACATCGGTCCTTTAATTCCGACAAAATCTCCAAGGTCTGCCTGGTTCCACACTTCAAATGCCTCGTCGCCAATCTGGTCTTTTCTGACGTAGATTTGAATCTGGCCGGTAATATCCTGGACGTGTGCAAATCCTGCTTTACCTTTACCGCGTTTAGTCATAATACGGCCGGCGATTGCTGTTACCGATTCATTCTCTTTTTCTTCAAGTTCTTCTTTTGAAAATTCATCCCAGTCGTTACTGAGTTCTTCTGTGTATGCCAGACGGTCAAATCGTTTCCCAAACGGATCCATCGCACGGTCTCTTAAGTGCTGCATTTTCTCGCGGCGGACAGCTAATTGGTCATTAATTTCTTCACTCACTATACTCCACTCCTATATATGTTGTAATAATATATTTTTATTAAAGTCACTCGGCTGACTGACTTTTATCTAACTTCTCTTTAATTTTTTCTACTGTCATATGCAATGATGGATGTTCTCTTTTCGGTGCAATTTCATTCAGCGGATCGATAACGAATGAACGCAGGTGCATTTCCGGATGCGGTACTTTTAAGTCCGTTAACTGCAACTCGAGATCCTCATACAGCAGCACATCGATGTCGATACTGCGCGGCCCCCATACTTCAGTTCTGACACGTCCGAGCTCATGCTCAACACCGAGCACCGTTTCCAGTAAATCAAGCGGTGTTAAGTTCGTATCCACTTCTATTGCCATGTTTATAAAGTCAGGCTGATCTGTTTTACCATACGGTTTTGTTTCATATTGCGATGAGATTTTCGTCACTTCGATACCCGGTACTTCGGATATTTTAGCAATTGCATTTTTTAAGCTTTCTTCTCTGTCGCCGATGTTGCTTCCGAGTCCGAGATAAGCTATTGCCATGATGTTTCCCGCTTTCCGTGCAGCGTAATCGCCACGCTGTCATAATTTCCATCTATTGGTGGATTAGGTTTAGTTATAGTTGTTTCTATCTCTATTATTTTATCATATCGGTCAAATAATTCCGTATTGATTTTCCCTGCCAGCCGTTCGATTAAACTTACCGGCTCGCCTTTGACAATCTCTTCCACCAGATTATAAACTTCACCATAATGTACAGTTTCTAATAAATCATCGGTTTTTGATGCTGCTGTTAAATCAACATGCAGCACAAGATCGGTAATAAAATACTGTCCAAGTACACGTTCTTCATGAATCGCACCGTGATATGCGTATGTTTTAATACCGTTAATATGAATTTTATCCATTGTAATCACCTTTTAATTTCATATAGACATCTGCTGCCTGACGGTTCATCTTCACATTGTGAACTCTGACTGCTTTAACACCGGCTTCAATTCCAATAATTGTCGTTGCAAGCGTACCTGCATCGCGGTCGTCAGCATCAGTGTTTCCGCCGATTAGCTCTTTGACCATCCGCTTTCTGCTGGTTGCAAGGAGCACCGGATAGCCTTCAGCTGTAAGCTGTTTAAGATTTCTCATCACTTCTATTTCTTCTTCTCTTGATTTAACAAAGCCGATACCCGGATCCAGCCAGATATTTTCTTTTTTCACTCCGTGTTTTAATGCAAGTTCAGCTGACTCTTGCAGCTCTCTGATCATGTCTTCTGTTACATTTTCATAAGTGCTGTGATCATTATTGTGCATCAAGAAGATCGGTGCATCGAATTCAGCAACGACATCCAATATTTTTTCATCGTAAGTACCCCGCCACTGATCGTTAATCATCGTTGCACCTGCTTCAAGTACCGCACGCGCCACTTCACTTCTGAACGTATCGACTGAAATATCAATGGTTACGCCTGCTTCTCTTACTGCTTTTACTACAGGCACCGTACGTTCGATTTCCGTCTCAGATGTAATTTCAGTATATCCGGGACGAGTTGAGTATCCGCCGATATCAATAATATCAACACCCTCTTCAACCATTCTGAGCGCACGCTTTACAGCCGCATCGACCGAGTTGTATTTACCGCCGTCGCTGAATGAATCCGGAGTGGTGTTTAAAATACCCATTACTTTCAGTCTTTCCATTAAAATCTACCTCTGCTTTTACATAAATTGAATAGTCATATTATAACATGTTTAAAGATGATTACTCCCCCAAATATTTCCGTTCTGAAATAATTAAAACAAAAAAACTCCATCTGCAGAACAGATGGAGTTTTCTATATTGAATTAGTCTTCAAAGTTAAATAATGGTGTTGATAAATATCTCTCACCGTTTGAAGGAAGTATAACAACGACATTTTTGCCTTTACCGAGATCTTTTGCGACCTTAAGTCCTGCTTTAACGGCAGCACCTGAAGAAATACCCCCGAGGATACCTTCCTGTTTCGCAAGTTCTCTTGCAGTGTCCATTGATTCTTCATTTTCAATCGTAATGATTTCATCATAGATGTCAGTATTTAATGTTTTAGGAATAAATCCTGCGCCGATACCCTGGATTTTATGAGGACCGGGTTCTTTCCCGCTCAAAATTGCTGAATCTGTCGGTTCAACCGCAACAACTCTAACATTATCAAAGTTTTCTTTTAATACTTTACCAGCACCGCTGATTGTTCCGCCTGTGCCGATACCTGAGATAAATGCATCGATTGCAAAGCCTGCTGAATTCGCTTGTTCAACCAATTCTTTACCAGTTGTTTTAGCGTGAATTTCAGGGTTTGCAGGGTTCTCAAACTGCTGAGGCATGTAGTAGCTGTCTTTCTCAGCAAGTTCAGTTGCTTTTTTAATTGCACCTTTCATACCATCTGCACCCGGAGTCAGAACAAGTTCTGCACCATATGCGCGCAGTAAGTTACGGCGCTCTTTACTCATTGTATCAGGCATTACTAAAATTGCTTTATAACCTTTTGAAGCTGCGACCATCGCAAGACCGATACCTGTATTACCACTTGTCGGTTCAACGACTGTCGTACCGGCTGTTAATTCGCCTGACGCTTCCGCTGCCTCAATCATCGCTAATGCAATTCGATCTTTAACCGAGCTCCCCGGGTTCATAAATTCTACTTTTACATAAACGTCCGCACTGTTCTCTTCAGTTAACTGATTTAATTTTATTAATGGCGTGTTGCCGATTGCTTCTGAAATGTTGTTGAATACGTTACTCACAATTAAACACTCCTATTCCTAGTTAATAACTATGAATAATATACCATTTAAATGCTGTTTTTTCAAATAATTAGTGTGTAATTAATTCCTGTAATTCTTCTTTCGTAATCCACTCTTTATTGCGGCAGAAATGGCAATCCGCTTCCGCTCCGCCATCTTCTTTAATCATCGACATAATCTCTTTTGGATCCAGTGCGCTGATTGCATTGATGAAACGATCCTTCGAACAGTTACATTCGAAGTTGACCGGCATGTTATCTAGTAATCTCCAGTTCTCTTCACCGATTGCTTCAGTGATTACTTCTTCAGGCGATAAACCTTTCGCAAGCAGTTTAGATACTGGCGTCATAGTTTTCGCGCGTTCATTCAGCCATTCGATTGTTTCGTCGCTTGCTGACGGCAGTACCTGGATTACGAATCCGCCTGCAGCCTGTATTGTATTATCCGGGTTTACTAATACGCCCAGTGCTACGATTGAAGGCACCTGCTCACTTGCATAGAAGTAATAAGAGAAGTCTTCTCCAAGTTCACCTGAGATTAGTTCCACTGAACCGACAAAGTTATCTTTTAAGCCAATATCTTTCGCTACACGAAGAAATCCGTCTGTACCAACCGCACGTTTTACATCAAGTTTTCCTTGATCGTTTAAGTCGAAGTGCACTTCCGGATTGCCGAGGTACCCTCTGACATTTCCATTTGCATCACTATCGACAACGATAGCACCGACCGGTCCGCCACCTTCGATTGTTATTGTCGCTTTGTCATCACCTTTAAGCATTGCGCCCATTATTACACCGGCACTCATCGAACGCCCAAGTGCAGCAGATGCTGTCGGCAACGAGCCGTGACGTCGTACTGCTTCATTTATAGTTTCTGTTGTATCAACAGCAAATATCCTTACTTCATCGTTAAGGCCTAAACCTCTAATTAAATAATCACTCATCTTAATATTCCTCCATACGGAAATTCTTTTCATTTTCTATAATAAACCATGTTCACTATCATGCATAATAAATCAAACGTCAAAGTTAGTCAATTTCATTGCCTGACTACATAAAAAAAGCTGCCGTAAAGGCAGCTCAGTGTTCTATCTGTTGTTCTGATCTTCGTTATTTCTGTCCACTGGACGGTTGTCTTCAGTGTTTTCTTCCGGTTTTGGCGGTTCCACCATTTCCGGACGTTCTTCAGGCTGTTCTTCCTGACTGTTTTGTTCATCAGAATCTTCACTGTCTACTTTATCTTTTACTTCATCATAAGATGCGCCGATTTTAGCGTCATCCTGCGAACCGTTTTCGGCAGCGATTACTTCATCTTCTTCTGCGGGCTCATTATCGAAATTACGTTCCGGTAATTTACCGTGATAGAATAATCCTTCAATCTGACCTCTGTCGAGTGTTTCGATATCAAGCAGTGTTTCAGCTACTAATTTCAGCTGTTCCTGATGTTCAGTCAGAATCTGACGGCAGCGCTCGTATTGTGTCTTAACAATATTTTGCATTTCCTGGTCGATTTCGTAAGCGATGCTGTCTGAGTAGTTCGAGTCATTCGACATCTCTTTACCTAGGAATACCTGACCGTTTGATTCGCCAAACTGAATCGGTCCAAGTCTGTCACTCATACCGTATTCAGTTACCATGCTGCGGGCGATGCTTGTCGTTCTCTGGAAGTCGTTATGTGCGCCTGTAGAAACTTCACCAAATGTAATTTCTTCAGAAACACGTCCCCCGAGAAGACCAACAATTTTATCTTCAAGCTCAGGTTTAGTCATGAAGTAACGGTCTTCTTTAGGAAGCATTACTGCATAACCGCCAGCTTGTCCGCGTGGCACGATTGTAACTTTGTGCACTGTCTCTGCATCATCCAGCACCATACCGATAATAGTATGACCCGCTTCGTGATAAGCGACAATATTTCTTTCTTTCTTACTCATAACACGGCTCTTCTTAGCCGGTCCTGCGATAACACGGTCAGATGCTTCATCAACATCGCGCATATCTATTTTATTCTTGTTTGAACGGGCTGCCACTAGTGCAGCTTCGTTTAGCAGATTCTCAAGGTCTGCACCTGAGAATCCAGGTGTACGCTGAGCAACTGCCGCAAGATCCACTGTATCGTCTAAAGGCTTGTTGCGTGCGTGTACTCTAAGTACCGCTTCACGTCCTTTAACATCAGGACGGCCCACTTGAATCTGTCTGTCAAAACGTCCTGGACGCAAGAGAGCCGGATCAAGAATATCAGGACGGTTAGTCGCTGCAATCATAATAACGCCTTCGTTAGCTGCGAATCCATCCATTTCAACTAGCAGCTGGTTAAGTGTCTGCTCACGCTCATCATGACCGCCGCCGACACCTGCACCACGCTGACGCCCTACAGCATCAATTTCATCGATAAAGATAATACATGGAGCATTTTTCTTCGCATTCTCAAACAGGTCACGTACACGTGACGCACCGACACCGACGAACATCTCGACGAAGTCTGAACCACTGATTGAGAAGAAAGGAACTCCTGCTTCACCTGCAACAGCACGTGCAATAAGAGTTTTACCTGTACCCGGAGGACCAACTAACAGTACCCCTTTAGGAATACGGGCACCAATTCTGTCGAATCTGCGCGGATCTTTTAAGAAGTCTACAACTTCTATCAGTTCTGCTTTTTCTTCATCGGCACCGGCGACATCATCAAAACGTACATCTGATTTGTCTTTTTCATGAAGCTTCGCTTTACTCTTGCCGAAGTTCATCATCTTACCGCCGCCTCCACCGCCGCCTTGAGCACGGCTCATAAGGAAGATAAAGAGGAAGAATATTAATAATAGTGGTACGAAAGTCACAAGCATACTTGCCCAAGCACTTGGTTCTTCTTCCGGTGCAACTGTTAATGACAGACCTTCCTGACTGCGGGCTGTGTCCGTAATCTGGTCTAAGTCAGATGCACTATTGTATGGAACTACAGAAGTGAATGACTCCTGTTCGTTCTGGTCAGCTAAGCGACCTGTAATTAAATAAACGTTATTCTCTGGCTGAATCGTTAATTCAGCAACTTCACCGGCTTCAAGCGCGTTTAAGAATTCGTTGTATTGTAATTCTTCTTCTGTTGCGCCAGTGCCGTTAAAGCGTTGGAAAATACCAAACATAACAACTGTTAGAATGGCTATAAGTAATATGTTACGGCCAGTATTTTTCGGCATCCGTAATCCTCCATTTCTAGTGCATTACAAAAAATAGTAACAAAAATTTCCTGTAACTTCCACTCATATGATTTAACTGTAAATTTCAGGTTTTAATAATCCGATATACGGCAGATTTCGATATTGCTGATCAAAATCAAGTCCGTAGCCGACAACAAAGCCGTCAGGAATTTTAGTTCCGATGTATTTCACTTCAACATTAAGTTTTCTTTCAGGTACCGGTTTGTCGAGCAGCGTCACGATTTCAATCGATGCAGCTTTACGGTAAGTTAGAAAATCAATAATAGAATTTAAAGTTGTACCTGTTTCTACGATGTCTTCCACGATAAGTATATGTCTGCCTTCTACCGATGTAGATAAATCTTTCAGAATTTTAACTTCTCCTGTCGATTTAGTACCGACGTAGCTTGAAACATCCATGAAATCAATTTCCATATGTGTATCGATTTGTTTAATCAAATCTGCCATGAACATAATAGAACCTTTCAAGAGACCTACAAATACAGGCTTTTTACCTTCGTAGTCTGTAGTAATACGCTCGCCGAGACGCTTATTGATTTCCTCTATCTCTTCAACCGATAAAACAATCTCGCTTATATCATTTCGAATTGTCATCACTAAACTCCTTCGTAATCTTTAATATTCTGTTTTCAGATGGTTCAATTATATTATAAATTGTTCCAACTGCAATAATAATACCGTGTGAATTTACCGTAACCGGCATTTTCAGCCGTTCACCCGCCGGAATTTTTTTATCGATAAACAGCCGGCTGATTTTTTTCGTACCGACGTTCTCAATATGCACTTTGTCACCCGCTGCTTTCATACGCAATGTCAGCGGCAGCTCCAACTCCGGTAATTTTACCGTTATATGATAATCATTATAAATAAACTCGCCGTTATGCTCAATAGTTAAACTTGATTTCACCGGCTGTGCTTTTGAATCCGTTGTATAGAAACGGTCGTATTCAATATGTACAGCAGCAGTGCCTGCACTGAATACAGTCTGAGCGAGCTTGCCCTGCAGCAGATCGTCGAGTGAGTCCAGCGCCTGACGACTGATTCGGGACCCCTGCTTGTTCAGCATCACCGTCAGGATATACCTTCTGATTATTCTGCTGTGTTTCAAGTATTCACTCCGAGACAGATTACCGCCGTTACTCGTGACAAATGATTCAGCGTAGTCATAAGCGAAATCACTGAGTTCATTCATATCTTCTCTGACATAGTCAAGCTGTCCGATATCAAGCGCAGCCGATTGTTTTATCTCTGGAATAATATGATTTCTCACGTAATTTCTCGTGTAATCATCACCCGCATTGCTCACATCTTCAAAGTAAGTCACATTATGCACTGTCTGATAAGACTGAATATCTGCTTTCGTCACATTAATAAACGGACGGACAATCATATAATCATCTTTGTCCCGCATTGCTGGAATCCCTAAATTCCCATACAGGTGACGTCCGGTCAGAAGCTGCTGCAGCACAGTTTCGTACTGATCATCCTCATGATGTCCCATCAGTAAAAACTTGATATTTAAATCTTTCAGTACACTGCGAAAAAATTCATAGCGTTTCACTCTGCCCTCATCCTGCGAAAAACCGTCTGTAAAATTCAGAACTGTCGTTTCACATCGGACACCGTCTTCATGGGTCATGTTTTTTATATATACCGCTTCTTCTTTAGATGCCGTTCTGACATTGTGATTGACATGGATGACCGTCAATTCATTATATGTATGCTTGTATTCAGTGGTCAGGAGGTGATACAGCACCATGGAATCTATGCCGCCCGACAGCGCCAGTGCGATGTCGTCATCCGCGTCCCATGCAGTATCGATTTTCAGGTCCATAGCTCACCATCTCCTTATTCCAAACAAATAATAAAAAGGCTAGAGCGAATTGCTCCGGCCTCTTGATTTGATTATTTACGACCTCCGCCGCCGCGGCGCGATTCAGTTTGTCTTTTAATTGTAGACATTCTTTCTTCACTGTCTTTCAGGAAGCCTGTTAATTTCTTCTCAAAGTCTTCTGGAGACGGTGTTTTCACACGTGGTTTTGGTTTTGGTTTATCCTGTGCTTTTTTAATAGATAAGCTTATCTTATTATCGTCACCTATCGTTAGCACTTTAACTTCGATTTCATCTCCGACTTTTAAATATTCGTTGATGTCCTCTACGTACTTATCTGCTACTTCACTAATATGAACTAGTCCTGTTTTGCCGCCTGGCAATTGAACAAATGCACCAAATGGTTTGATTCCTGTTACTTTGCCGATTACTTTACTGCCCGCTTCAACTGACATATCTTATTAATATCCTCCCAAAATCATTATACATTTCTATATTACCATTAAATAAAAGAATAATCATTACATAAGCAATGGTTATTCTTCCTCTTGCTTGTGTTCTTTTTCCTCTTGATCAGGAAGATTAAAGATCAATTCCCCTTCTTCCGATAAAAAGAATTCACTGCGTGCGATGCGCAGAATGTAATTATCATCGTTAAGCTGTCTAATCTGCTGCTCCAGATCCGAATGTTGCTTATTTTTATCTTCAAGCACTTCAGTCGTTGCGAGTACATCATTGTACAACTCTTCATTTGCCTGTTTTTGATTGAATGCCACGAGCAGGAGTACGACGACGGCCACGAGAAGGATACTTCCGAAGACCATCGTGCGGCGGCGTGACACACGTGATTCACTCGCTAACTGCTTCTTTTCGCTATCGCGTTTTTTTGTATAGTTATTCAGGAGCCTGACTACCTTGTTGCTCACATTGTCACATCCAATCTTTTAATCTTGTATTCATTATCTATTATATACAAGATACAGTAAAAATAGGTGACAATCTATTAAAAATCTGATTCTTTTTCAATTTTCTCTTCATTTAGAACTTTGTACATACGCTCTGCTTCATCTTTTTTCGCCTTCTCATTTAACTCCAGTATTTCATACGTCATAATACTGCGTCCAAAACGAATTTTAAGCGTATCACCGGCAGCAAGTGCAGTACTTGCTTTGGATGCACGTCCGTTCACTTCAATGCGGCCCTGATCGCTGATTTCTTTCGCGAGCGTGCGGCGTTTAATGATTCTTGACACTTTTAAAAATTTATCGAGTCTCATGAGTATCATCCTCTGTAATAATTTCATGCAGCGGTTTTTCATAATGAATTGTTTCCTTCATCCATTTTAATACCGATGCCGCGTATTCTTTTTCATGATTAACTTTGGGTTTCTTGCCTTCTGCAACTTTGGCTTTTGCCCAAACTTCATTCAGGTCGTCCATATCATTTACTGTTGCGTCTCCAAAAACATGTGGATGACGGTGCACTACTTTCTTATTCAGCGAACTGAGGACATCATAGAAATCAAAGTAGCCGTCTTTTTTGCCGATTGCTGCATGCAGTGCGACCTGCAGCAGAATATCGCCGAGTTCTTCAACCAGCCCGTCATCATCCTCTTTTTCAATCGCTTCGATGACTTCGTACGATTCTTCAAGGAGATAGCGTTCAAGTGATTCGTGCGTCTGAGTATTATCCCAGGGACAGCCGTCTTCGCCGACCAGTGTATCGAATATATTAACCATATGCCCGATTGATTGATTATCATACTTTTCCCCGGCAGTCTGCGGCACAAACATGCACAAAAGGTTCGAGTCCGGTACGTGGAAATCTATCTCGGCAATTGTAGTTTTGATAATCTCTTCATCGGCACTGCCTGCTTTATCAACTAAAAACACCGAAGCATCATAGTCATAATACTCAAGCAGCGTTACTTTCACTTCACTGACAGAGAGCTTATCGTACACTTGCGTAATCAGCGTATGTTTACGGTAGTCGAGATCTCTTATATCGAGCGCTGTACCGTCCAGCAGCTGGAAGTTTTCATTAACAGGTATTTTAAGTGCAGTAATCACGTCGTCGATAAAACTCTGCCCGCCGGCAATTTCAACATTTACTTCGCCTCTGTCCGCCGCTTCAAGAAGACGCTCCGTCGTCGTTTCATAGACCATCGGGTGACCCGGTACAGCGTACAGTACATTCGACGCCCGGGCAGCTGTCAGCAATTCTTCTGTAATTTTTTCATACGTATCCTGAAACGTATCCTGCTGCTCGTAGTACGAATCAAAGCTCGTAATTTCCACGCCTTCATCCTGCAGCATTTCAACTGCCGGATGATCCATTGTGCGTACGAATACTTTTTTGGCTGCTTTCAGCTCTTTATAAACGCCAAGCGGCATTTTATCGGTATCCGATGTACCGAGTCCAATAATTCTTACAGTGTTCATCTGACTGCCTCCATTCTGCTATCCTGTATTGCACTCATAATACTCACGAGTTCTTTAATATTTTTAGAGCGTATTGTTAAACGGATTTCTCCGTCTTTAACTGAAATTTTCAATATTCTGCTGTAATCCTGTGTATCCTCGAACAGCTTCTCACCGCTTATTTCTTCTGTTGCGGATTTAGATACGTTCAGATAATAATGACGCGCATCTTCTGACACTTTATAAATACCGTACATCAGTGCGTAAACTTTTATTTTAACAAGTTCGATTAAGTTCACTACTTCTTCCGGGTATTCACCAAAACGGTCAATCAGCTCATCTTCAATATCCTGAACATCTTCAAGCGATTGCGCTTTTCTTAAACGTTTATAAATATCGATTTTCGACTGTTCATGCGTAATATACGTCGCCGGAATATATGCATCCGCTTCAATGTTAATCGGAATATTGACTGGTTCTTCCTCTTTTACAACACCCTGTTTTTCCTGTACTGCACTTTCCAGCATGTCGCTGTACATTTCATAACCAACCGAGTCGATAAAGCCTGACTGGTTTTTACCCAGCAGGTTTCCTGCCCCGCGAATATTGAGGTCACGCATGGCTATTTTAAAGCCGCTGCCGAGTTCCGTATATTCTTTAATGGCTTCTAAACGCTTCTCCGCAACTTCCGTCAATACTTTATTCGGCTGATGGAATAGATATGCGTAACTGATTCTGTTACTCCGTCCAACCCGTCCGCGCAGCTGATACAGCTGGCTTAAGCCGAAGCGGTCGGCATCTTCTATAATCAGTGTATTCGCGTTCGGCACATCCACGCCGGTTTCTATGATCGTCGTTGTCACAAGCACATCGAATTCTCCATTCACAAAAGCGAGCATCGTTTCTTCAATCTGCTTTTCGGTCATCTTCGCATGCATGACTCCAACTGACGCATCCGGTACGAGCATTTCAACGTGCGCCTGCTTGTTATATATCGTGTCGACTCTGTTGTGCAGGTAGAATACCTGCCCGTTTCTTGAGAGTTCTCGTTCAATTGCTTCTTTAACGAAGTTGCCGTTAAATTCAAGCACGTAAGTCTGTACCGGGAAGCGGTTTTCAGGTGGTGTTTCTATGACCGATAAATCCCGTACCCCTGTCAGACTCATATGAAGTGTTCTCGGAATCGGTGTCGCAGTTAAGGTCAGCACATCAACGTTATTTTTTATTTGTTTAATCGCTTCTTTATGTTTTACGCCGAAACGCTGTTCTTCATCGACGATTAACAGTCCGAGATCTTTATATTCAATAGTTTTGCCTAATATTTTATGCGTCCCGACAACGATGTCGATACGCCCTTCTTTTAAGCCTTCCGCTGTTTCACGATTTTCTTTTGCTGTTCTAAAACGCGACATCATCGCAACATTAACCGGATAATCTTCAATCCGCTCAATTAAACTTTCGAAATGCTGCGCAGCGAGAATCGTCGTCGGCACTAAGAATGCTACCTGTTTGCCGTCCTGCACTGCTTTAAATGCCGCTCTGATTGCCACTTCGGTTTTACCGTAGCCGACGTCGCCGCACAGCAGACGGTCCATCGGTTTATCGTCTTCCATATCTTTCTTAATTTCATTCACACTTGCCAACTGATCTGGTGTCGGCTCATATGGGAAACGCGCTTCAAACGCATCCTGCATTTCCGTGTCCGGGCTGAAGCGGAATCCTTTTGCCTGTGCACGTTCCTGATACAGTCTTATTAATTCTTCGGCGATATCATTAACATTCGATTCCACTTTGGCTTTCGTTTTCTTCCATTCAACGCCGCCGAGTTTGTGCATTTTAGGAGAACCGTCGTCACTCGCAACATATTTCTGTACGAGGTCCATCTGATCAACCGGAATATAGAGCTGGTCTGTACCTTTGTACTGCAGCTTCATATAGTCGCTGTGAATACCGCCGACCTGCAGCGTTTCTATTCCTAAATATCTGCCGACACCATGGTGTACATGGACGATGTAATCTCCGACGTTTAATTCCTGATAAGATTTAATCTTTTCAGCGTTAGACATTTTCTCTTTACGTTTTTTACGTTTTTGAACTTTATTGTACAGCTCTTTCGACGTCAAAATCGCAGCACTCATATACGGCAGGATAAATCCTGTCGCCATACTGCCAATTGTCAGGACGATTCCTGAGTTTTCCGGGATATCCTTAATAAAACTCGGAATTTTTAAATCTTCAAGCAATTGTTTTGTCTTATTGAGTTCATCTTCATCACGAAGAATAATATTGACTAAATAATCATTTTCCAGCATACCGTTTAAGTTCGATGCGAGAATATCATATTGTCCGTAATAGATTTCCGTCGGTTTTACAGAAATTTTGATCATTTCACCGATAGAAACAGGCATGCTCTTCATAAATAAATTGAAGTATGTCACACCTTTAATATTTAACAGCCGTTCATATTCGCCTTCGAGATAATTGGCAGCTCCTGTAAACATCTGGCCTGCTTCAAGTACGGAGCCGAAATAGTTATGTACTGCATCAAATTCAGCATCATAAGATGATTTGACCGCGCCGACATCATCGACAAAAACTCTGTGACGGGGCGTTAAATAATCAAGCAGTGACTTGTCGTGATCTTCTAAGAGATGTGCAAACTGCACGAGATGGTTCACGAGCTGATCCGGATGAGTAACGACGTCATAATATTCCTCGAGGGCATCTTTTGTTACACCTTCAAGACCCACTGAAGTCTTTTCGTACAATTCTTCAATTTTTTCAAGCAGTTCTTCCCGTTCACTTGCCTCAACGATATATTCCGCATATGGTTCAAGCGTAATACTGTCGATGTTCTCGAGGGAACGCTGCGTTTCAGCATCGATTAAACGAAGAGAATCGATTTCATCATCAAAGAGTTCGAGACGGAGAAATACATCGTGCATATAAATATCAAAGATGTCTCCGCGCACTGCAAATTCACCGAAATTCTGTGCCTGGTTCATACGTTTATAACCGAGACTGACTAGAAATTCAATCAGCTCATCATAATTAACCGTACCTCCGATATTCAATGTTCTTTCGTAAGACAGCAGCTTTTCTTTCGGCATTAAAGGTTTTAAAAGTCCGTGTACAGGTACGATAAAGAGCCCTGGTTTCTCATGAGCAAGCGCATATAATGCAGTCATTCTTGCTTTCATAAAATCAGGGCTTTGCTTTGATAAACTTTCAATCATAATGTCGCCGACAGGGAATGTATATACATTATCCATCACGTCCATCATGCTGTTCGCCAGTTTCTCCATATGATGATTGTTTTCAACGAAAATGACATGAGGTTCAACCGAATGCTCTGCGAGCTCTTTCAATAGTACCGGTTTAAAGTCATCATTCACACCTGTGACGAGCAGGTTTTTATCACTCTTATAATTGACAATACTTTTGACACGTTCATCATTTAATATTCTGTCACTTATTTTTTTATGCATTGACATCACCATTGTATTCGTTCATCACGTCTAGGAACGGCTCGGAGACAAAGCTCTGACAGGCTTTACTCGACACGTCGAGTACCTTATCCAATGTTTTTGAATCCGCTGCCTGGAACTTACCGAGCACATAGTTCGTTACCGGCATACCTGCCGGCGGGCGTTCAATACCGAGACGGATACGATTATATTTTTCACTGCCGAAATGCTGAGTGAGAGATTTAATGCCGTTATGTCCGCCACCGCTTCCTTTTTGACGCAGACGGATTCTTCCAAGCGGCAAGTCCAGATCATCATAAATAACGACTATATCTTCAATTTCAATATTGTAATAATCAATAAGCGGGCGTACACCTTCACCTGATAAGTTCATAAATGTCTGCGGCTTAACGAGCATCACTTTTTCCCCGTTTAATAAACCAGTACCAAAAGTACATTTAAATTTAGTTTTATCAAGCTCAATATTAGTATCGCTGCTCAATCTGTCGATCGCCATAAATCCGATATTATGACGAGTCTTATCATATTTGGGTCCCGGATTGCCAAGACCGATAAAACACTTCATTCCATCACCTCATAAACGTTAAAAAAGGCGATGGAAAGTCCACCGCCGTTGTTATTTTTAATTATTATTACGCTTCGTCTGCTTTGTCGTTTTTCTGAGCAGTCGCTTCAACTTCAACACTTTGTTCTGCAGCATCTTCGTCAACTTCAGGCTCTTCAGATGGAGCACTTACGATTACTAATGCATCAGCATCTTCGTTTTCGATAACAAAGTTACCTTTAGAACGGATGTCTTCAACGTGAATTGAATCTCCAACATTAAGTTCAGAAATATCTACTTCGATAGTTTCCGGAATGTCAGCAGGTTTAGCAGTTACAGACACTTCGAATAGTGGCTGTTCAAGAACGCCGCCTTCTTTTTGTCCTGGTGCTTCACCAGTTAATTCGATTTGTACTTCAACCGTTACTTCAGTCTGCATGTTAATTGCAATGAAGTCGATGTGAGTAACTTGGTTTTTAAGTGCATCGAACTGGTATTCGTTAACCATTACTTGAGTTACGCCATCAGCGATTTCAAGATCGATAACACCGTTACGTCCAACTTCGCGAATTACTTTAATGAATTCGTTCTCGTCTACTGATAATGATGTATTTTCTGTTTCAAAACCATATACTACAGCAGGTACTTTACCTGTTTGACGTAATTCTTTAAGTTCTGATTGTTTTGATTTCTCAGCTCTTGAGTTTGAGGCTAATTTAGCCATAATTATTTCCACCTTTCATCTAATACAAGTCTATTATAATAACGCCTATCCTAACACATAGCCACGCATTATAATACCACAAAATACAGCAGTTTGTAAAAAAACTGTTAAATCATCATGTTTGGTCAAATAAAATACTTACAGACTCCTGCTCGTGAACTCTCACGATAGCCTGTGCAAGCAGATTGCCAACAGATAATTCTGTAATTTTATCAATCTTCTTCTCTTCAGGAAGCTGAATAGAATTCGTCACGATAAGTTCTTTAATAACAGACGCTTCGATACGTTCGATTGCAGGTCCTGATAGCACCGGGTGTGTACAGCATGCGTAAACAGCTTTAGCACCTTTGTCCACTAATGCTTGCGCTGCAGTTTTAATCGTACCGCCCGTGTCGATAATATCATCGATAATGATTGCTGTTTTACCATCTATTTCACCAACAATGTTCATTACTTCCGATACGTTCGGGCGCGGACGGCGTTTATCGATTATTGCAATTGGTGCTTTCAAACGGTCTGCCATGCGGCGGGCGCGGGTTACTCCGCCGTGGTCAGGTGAGACGATAACTACTTCATCAAGATCAATATCTGCATGCTCAAGGAAATAGTCACTTAAAATCGGTACTCCCATCAGATGATCGATAGGAATATCAAAGAATCCCTGGATTTGCGGTGCGTGAAGATCTAGTGCAATCACACGGTGTGCACCTGCAGTTTCAATAATGTTTGCTACAAGCTTCGCTGTAATTGGTTCACGTGCACGACTCTTACGGTCCTGACGGGCATAGCCGTAATACGGCATAACTATATTAATTGTGTTAGCCGACGCACGTTTAAGCGCATCGATCATAATTAATAACTCCATCAGGTTTTCATTTACCGGCTGGCTTGTCGGCTGAATAACGAAAACGTCACAACCGCGCACACTTTCCTCAACATTGACCTGTACTTCTTCGTCTGAGAAACGATTCACCGTGCATTTTCCAAGCGGAATACCGATATGTTCCGCGATTTCACGTGCTAGTGGCTCGTTACCTGTCAACGTAAATAATTTCATCTTACCAGAGTTTTTGTTTTGATTACTAGAAGCTAACATTTGGATCCTCCAAGTATTATTTTTTATAATATCCTTCTTTAGTCGTCTGCTTATTTCGGGCAATCGCTAAACTATCCGCCGGTACATCATCTGTAATCGTTGACCCTGCTGCTGTAATAGAGCGATCTCCCACCGTGACGGGGGCAACAAGGTTCGTATTACAGCCGATGAATGCATCCGCACCGACTGTCGTTTTAAACTTATTGACGCCATCGTAATTAACGGTAATTGCGCCGCACCCGATATTCGCCCGTTCGCCGATTTCCGCATCGCCGATATAGCTCAGATGTGATACTTTCGCGCCGTCTTTTAATTCCGATTTTTTGACTTCAACAAAGTTCCCTATTTTCACAGCTCTGCCGAGTTTTGCTCCCGGACGAAGCTGTGCATATGGACCGACTGTCGTGCCGCTGCCGACTTCAGCATTTGTAATAACAGAATGTTTAATCTCTGCGTTATCACCTATCATGCTGTCGCTGATTTCACAATTTGCCGAAATAATTGCATTTTCACCGATTACCGTATCGCCTTTAATAACAGTGTTAGGATAAATAATAGTATCCATCCCAATTCTAACACTTTCATCGATGTATGTGTTCTCCGGATCGATAATTGTCACACCTTGTTCTAAAAGTTTCTCATTAATGTTCTTTCTTAAAAGTTCTGACGCACGTGCGAGGAGAATCCGGTTATCCACGTTAATAATTTCATCAATATCCGCGGTAAAAAAAGCTCCGACAGGGGAACCTTTACTGCTTAACAGACCGACAGCATCTGACAAATAATACTCCTCTTCCATGTTATCATTCGATATTTTATCAAGCACTTTAAATAGTTCACGGTTATTAAACACCGCTGCACCAGCGCTGACTTCTTTAATGATTCCCTGTTCCTCGGTAATTTCATTTTCTTCCAGTATTTCTTTAACCGTACCATTTTCCTTACGGATTACACGCCCGTAATTTTTCGGATCATGTGCATATGCCGATAATACTGTTGCTTTTAGTCCTGATTTTTCGTGCTCAGTCACCAGACCGCTGAGCGTTTTCGGTGAAATAAGTGGTGTATCTCCAAGAATAACTAATGTACCGCCTTCCTCTTCTCCGAGTTCCGGCGCTGTACAGCTGACAGCATGCGCTGTACCGTGCTGTTCTTTTTGAACTGCGACTTTGACATCTTCCGGTAAGATCTCAATTACCTCATCATGTTCCAAACCTAACACGACATGAATGTCGCTGATTCCTGCAGCTTTCACATTATTAATTACTCTCGTAATCATCGGGATTCCACAGACCTCGTGCAATACTTTCGGTTTTTTTGAATTCATTCTCTTGCCGACACCTGCAGCAACAATAATTGCTCTCGTTTGCATAATTAACCCCCACTTTAATACGATAAACTAAGTATATTTCAGTCTTTGATATCTTTCAAGACGAAACTCAGGCCAGGCCAAACCGGCCCGGCCTGAGTTACTTTCTTTATTTATCTTCTTCCGCAGTATCTTCAGATACTTCCGGTGAATCTTCATTTTTTACGCTTTCTTCTATAGCAGTATTTGAATCCGCAGCATTCTCTTCATCAACTTGTTCTGCTGTCTCTTCATCCTCTGCAGGATCTGATTCAACGGTAGGCTCACTCGCCTGTTCAGCTTTGTCTTCAGCTGCATCAGCAGTTTCTTCATACACGCGCATAACTTCTTCCTGTACGTGTTTACGCATGTCGGAATTTATAGGATGGGCAATGTCTCTGAACTCTCCGTCCGGAGTACGTTTACTCGGCATTGCAACGAACAGGCCATTATTGCCGTCTATTACACGTAAATCGTGAATAACAAACGACTCATCAAATGTGACAGAAACAAGAGCTTTCATTCTTGTATCCTGATTATTGACTTTTCTCAATCTTACATCTGTTATTTTCATGTGTCTGTTCCTCCATAGATTTATGTTTTAGATCTTCTGTGTAAAACCTATCCAACTTAGAACCCCACTAAAATCAACAGTTACTCGAAAGATGCAACAACCTCAATCTCCACTTTTGCATCTAATGGGAGACGACTAACCTCTACACATGATCTTGCAGGTAGTTTACCCGTAAAATACTTCGCGTAAACTTCGTTGATGACTGCAAAGTCATTCATATCAGCGATAAAAATAGTTGTCTTGACAATATTACTGTAGTTCAAATCAGCCGCATCAAGCACGCCTCCGATGTTATCGAGAACTTGTTTTGCCTGTTCTGCAACATCGTCTGAAACAATTTTACCTTCCATTGTTAACGGCACCTGGCCTGAAGAATAAAATAAATTCCCTGTTTTTACTCCGTGACTGTATGGTCCTACTGCTGCTGGTGCTTTATCAGAATTAATTGGCTGCATCTTAATCATCTCCCGTAATTTGAATAAAATCTATTTGT
>JBQDHL010000023.1:0-17788 GCA_052093725.1 Jeotgalicoccus sp.
AGTCGAGAGGCTTATTTTGTAATTTCTATTTCCACACTGCCCAATCCTTCAAATACACCTTCGTATTCACCAGGTTCGAGTTTCACCGGCAGGATAAATGTCCCTGATGACACGAACTGTCCTGCTTCAAGCTGCTTACCCTGGCTGTCCAGTTTCTCAATCAGCCACTCCATCGCATTTACAGGATGTCCCATAACCTCAGAGGACTGTCCCTGTTTAATTTCTTCTCCATTAAACAGCAACTTACCTGAAATGTTATCAAGCTCATCATAGCTCACTGATTTAGCTTCACCGATTACAATCGCACCGGCGACGGCGCAGTCCGCAACCACTTCATACTTCGAAATATTCGGGAACCAGTCCGTATACCTGCCGTCAGGCAGTTCAAGTGCTGGTGCCACAGTGCATTTTGATAAAATGCTTTCAGCATCATCATCCATACTCAGTGTTTCATTTACATAGAATACAAGTTCTAGCTCGGCCAATGGAATATTATAGTCAGCCAGACTCATCCCGGAGATGACCTGAGCTGCAGTAAACGGTCCGTAAACCGGTTCACTGCTGTCAAACAACCCTTGAGTTTCTGCGCTCGTCATACTGATCTTATACCCTTTTTGAGTTTCACCCTGTATATTTAAAATTTCATTCTGAATTTCATATGCCGCTTCAACAGTATCCGTTTCGATATCCTGTCCCGGCGTTAAATTTTTTCCCTTTAATCTTGCATAGTATAATTTTTGTGCGTCACCCATGCTACCCCTCCTGAATATTACAATACAATAAATATATCATAATATTCGCTCAATTCTAAAATATAATTGCAACTATTTTAAGAGGTGTATCTTCTGTGTTTACTAAACCGTGAGACTGGCCACTCGTAATGACACAGCAGTCGCCTTTTGATACAGATTTAAATGTTCCATCCGAATCCTGGAATTCACCTTTTCCTTCTATTATATGATAGATTTCACCCTCATCGACATGCTCGTGATAACCGATTGATGCATGAGGCTCAAGTTCAATTTCCAAAACTTTACGAATTCCTTGAAAATCATTCTCTTTAATATAAGACGTCGAAAAAATACTTCCTTTACCATCAAATCGGTTTTTTAATTCAATAGTTTCTTCCGGATTGATAATCATTTAATCTGCCCCTTTATTTAAGTAAGTTTGGTAGGAATGTTGAGATTGACGGCACGAATATAATCAGTACCACCATAATCGCTACTATTAATAACACGTGTAAAATGTATGGGAGTGTTTCTTCGATTCCCATTTTTTTATCGGTTACTGATGCCCCGGCAATCAATGACAGTCCAACCGGAGGCGTAATATTCGCGAGTGCAAAGTTCATAATCAGCACCATGCCAAAATGAATCGGATCAATACCGAATTCTATTGCAATCGGCATAAATATTGGTGTTAACAGGACAATAAGTGACGTCACCTCTGTCAGCATTCCTAATATTAATAGTATCAGAGATACGACTAATAAGAACACAAGCGGCGAATCCGCGAAGTTCAGGAAGAACCCTGACACTGCATCCGGAATATGATTCACAGTCAGTACGTATGTAAAAACGTTCGCCATCGAAATAATAATTAAAATCGTTGCGGACGTTATCGCAGATCCTGACATAATATCTTTAATTTTAGTCCAGTTCAACTCTCTGTAAAACAGCGATAAAATAAAGCCGTAAACAACTGCGATAACAGCCGTTTCAGTTGCAGTCGCGTAACCTGAAAAGATACTGCCTAAAATAAATATCGGTGTCAGCAGCGGGAAGAATGCAGATTTCGTTACTTTCCATAATTCTTCCCCTGTAATTTTTTCTGTACGCACTTCCCCGAAGCCTTTTTTCTTACTCATATACCAAACGTAAATACATAACGCGAGTGCCAGTACAACACCCGGTATAATTCCGGCGAAGAATAAATCACCGATTGAAATATTAGCTGTAATACCTAAAATAACCATCGTAATACTAGGTGGAATAATCAACCCGAGTACGCCTGCCGGCCCGATAATACTCGCGATAAATGAATTAGAGTATTTCTCCTCTTTCAATCTCGGTACAAGCACGGAACCAACTGCATACGTTGTTGCTACTGTAGAGCCTGATACTGCCCCGAACAGTGCTGAGGTCACAACGGTCGTAATTGCTGTACCGCCTGACAGCTTCCCGACGAAGGCATTCGCAAATGCCATTAGACGTTTCGTCAGTCCGCCTTTTCCCATAATGTCCCCGGCGAGAATAAATAATGGTATAGCTAAATATGAAAAATTATTAACACCGGCAAAACTACGCTGAATAATAATCTCGAGCGGTACTCCACCGATTAACAGCATCACCAGTCCGACGATACCGATGACAAAAGCGATCGGCATTCCTAAGAATAAGAGCAGAAAGAATAATATAAGCATACTGATTGCAAGCATTAAACCGCCTCACTTTCTTCCTGAGGTTTCCAGGCATTTAATATTAAGAAGTAAAGCGATAGTAAACTGCTGACCGGTACCGCGAGATAAAATACAGTCATCGGCAATTGCAGCGTCGACGATGTAAAATCAAGCGACTGGTAAGAGAAAATAAAGCCGTACACTGTCAGAACTAAGAAAAACAGTCCGAGCAGTATGTTGACAATTAAATATAAGTACGGACGAACCTTATCACTCGCACGTTTAACAAAAAAGTTAACCGCGAGGTGTCCCCGTTCGTAAACAGCAACACTCATTCCGAGGAACGTCATCCAGACAACTAACAAACGGGAAAGCTCTTCAGTACCCGGCATTGAATAATCAAAAAACCTCGATATGACCTGCGTCAGAACAATTAATGTGAGCAGAGCAATAACAACTGCGCACGCAATATATAAAACCTTTACTAATGCTTTCGTCATATTACTGATCTTCCTCCCATCCGGAATTCCTGCGGTACATATCCATCATTTCTTCACCGAACACTTCCTCTTCCCACTGCTCGTAAACAGGTAGCATCGCTTCTCTGAATGCTTCCTTATTCACGTCATCGTTAACTTCCATACCGTTCTCAGCAAGGAATTTTATATGCTCTGACTCTGTATCATCGTTTGCATCCTGAACTTCTTTAGAAATTTTATCGATTTCAGCGGTAATGATCTCCTGATCCTCGGGATTGATTTTCTCCCACGTTTCGCCGTCGAACACAACCATCACAGTGTTATAAAAATGTCCGGTCAATGATAAGTAATCCTGCACTTCATTAAAACGCGGTGCAACGATGTTCGCGAGTGGGTTTTCCTGTGCATCGAGCGCACCTTGCTGCAGTGCGCCGTATACTTCACTGAACGCCATGACTGTAGGCAGTGCGCCAACCTGTTCAAACGTATCAACACGAAGAGCAGTTTCAGCCACCCGGATATTCATTCCCTGTAAATCTTCCGGTTCAACGACCGGTCCTGCATTATTCGTCACGTGACGGAATCCCCATTCCAAATACCCCGCCGTGTGCATACCGTACTCGCCTGCAATATCTGCTATGTAATCTCCAAACTCACCATCATATGCATCACGTGCTTCCTGTTCGCTCGGCCACATGTAAGGCAAATCCTCAATTGCTAGCCTCATATCCATCGTCTGCATTGAACCGACCATGACCGCAAGACCGTTCATCGCACCGACATCAACCTGCTGCAGCATTTCAGTTTCGCTGCCAAGCTGTGAGTTCGGGTAAATTTCAAACTTCACTCTCCCTTCAGTCTGTTTTTCAACAGCTTCGGCCATTTCATCAATTTTAATCGCCTGATTCGTATCCGGCGGCAATGCATGTCCAAACTGCAGAGTGACTCCATCATCTTCATTACTGCATGCACTGAGTAATAATAAACACGATAAAACACCAATCAATAATGTATGTTTTTTCAAACCTACATCAGCTCCCCTTTGTTATTTTTCTTATAATTATAAATTATAATGCAATATTATACAATTAAGAATTCAATTTGCTTTTTATTGACTGAAAATTCTATAATAGAAAGAATAGTTCATTATAGGAGTGAAATAAATGCCAGAATTAAATCCGCGTGCAACAGCATTATCCATCCCCGGAATCAGAGTATTTTCAAATCAGGTTCAGCTGTTTGAAGACGGCGTCAATTTAACAATCGGACAGCCTGACTTCCCGACACCCGACAGTGTAAAGGATGCGGCAATCACAGCAATCAATAATAATAAAACCGGCTATTCATTAAACGCAGGTATCGTTGAACTGCGTCAGGCCGCTGCAGACTTTTTTGCAGATAAGTATAACGCTCACTACACTGCCGACGAAGTGGTTATTACGAACGGCGCAAGTGAGGCTCTCGATTCGGTACTCCGCACGATACTAACCGATGGTGATGAAGTGATTATTACCGCACCTGCATACCCTGCATACGAATCACTGATCAAACTGAACGGCGGTGTTGTTAAATACCTTGATGTCAGCGATACCGAATTTATTCCGAATATTGAGAAATTAGATGCTCTAGTTACTAATAGCACTAAAGCTGTGCTCTTAAACTACCCATCGAACCCGACGGGTGCATCTTTATCGGAAAAAGATGTGAAGGATATTGCGAATTACATCAACACTAAGGACTTATTTCTAATCAGTGATGAAATTTACAGCGAAAATGTTTATGAAAATAAACACATTTCGTTTGGCAGCATGGAAAATATACGCGATAAAACAATACTGATTCACGGCGTATCGAAATCACACTCAATGACAGGCTGGAGAGTCGGCTATACATTATCTCCGAGACACTTAAGCGACGAAATATTGAAAGTGCATTTGAATAACTCAATTTGTGCAGCAGTACCAAGCCAGTATGCGGCACTGGAAGCACTGACAAACGCCAAAGACTTCCCGAAAGTCATGAATGAAGCATACTTAAAACGCCGGGACTATGTTTACGACCGCCTCATTAAGATGGGCTGTACAGTAGAAAAACCAGGTGGCGCATTTTACATATTCCCGAACATCTCATTTACGGGAATGGACGACTGGGACTTCGCAACAACATTACTGAATGAAAAACATATGGCAGTAGTCCCGGGTTCATCATTTTCAAAACACGGTGCTGGTCATATCCGAATATCATTTGCGAGCACGATTGAAACATTGGAAGAAGGCATGAACAGACTGGAAGCATTTGTTAAAGAACGAGTTTAATATAAAAATTTGGCAGTATATTCGAAGTGCACGCCACCGTGCGATTTCCATCACATAAAAAAACAGGGTGGATTCCCATTACGGAGTCCGCCCTGTTTTATTCTTTATGATTTCTTCTTCCTGTAAACAATTACTCCAATAACCGCAGCAAGGATAATCCCTGCTCCAATTGCTATTTTAATAATCGTATCCTGCAGTTCCTGTTTTCTAGCTTCTTCAGCAGCTTTTTCGCGTTCTGCCGCTTCAAGTGCCGCCTGTTCTTCTGCAGCTATTCTTTCCTCTTCAGCTTTTCGCTCTGCTTCTTCACGGGCTTCCTGTTCTTCACGCAGACGTTGTTCTTCCGCTTCACGCTGCGCTGTTTCATCTGCTTCCCATTCTTCTTCCAGATTAGTGTTTAAATTATCAACTTCATCTTGTTTCAGGTTTTCATCGCTCGCGATGTAGCTTTTCGAATTGGCCAGTGCACGGGTTAATGATTCCCCCATTTCACGGTCATTATACGCTGCTTCAACTTCTGCGATTGTCGCTTCAAGTGCTGCTGTATCTGCATCCGGCATACTGCCTGTCAGCGCTGAGCGTGTATATGATGTATACAGTTCTTTGCCGCTGGCATTTTTCGCTACTACATGAAAGTCATAAGTCGTATCTGTACTGAGTCCTTCAATTCTAAAGCTGCTGCCTGCTGTTGTACCGACAGATTCATCGTTGCGGAACACTTCGTATTCCGCAGCGTCTTCATGTGCATCCCAGTGCATCGTTGCAGTATTGCCCGTAACTTCTCCGGTCGATAAAATCCGATGGTTAAAGTCATTAAAGAATCCATAAGTTTTTGGTGCTTTCTCCGCTAACTCTGCACGTGATTCAGATGTAAAGTAATACATCGCGAATGCTTCCGCGAAATATTCCTCAACTATATTGTAATACTCACGCTGTGAATTGCTGCCAAACAGCTTGTCCACCTCTTCTGCATGAATCGTACTGAAACGTTCTGTCTCACTGACCTGTACACCGACAGTAAATGAATCGACGACATGGCCGTACTCATGGAGCTCCAGATTAATTGCCGAATGTCCTTTTCCGTATTCACTGTAGCCGACGCGTGCCATCGATACATGACCACCTGCACCCGGTATTTCATCCCAGGAGTTTGTATGTCCTCTCGGCACTACTCCTTTTAAATGTGCAAATTCCGGCTGTTCAGTAATTGGTGTATCCGCAAGAATAAATACAGCACCGCTATTATTCGTCTGATATAAAATACGGTTTTCTACATTATTCATGCGGCTGATCATTCTCTGCGCTTCCTGCCAGCTTTCGTCAGATGATGTTCTCACATCCACCATATTTTGCAAATACGGATTGATTTCTGTCTGCGCATTCACATTTGGTACCCAAAATAATAATATTCCCAGTATTAATAAAGTAACTCTCTTAGCTGCCTTCATCATTATCACTCCGAACTTTTAGAACTCGTAGTTTGTTTCCATATCCCATTCATGAATTTCATATTCTCTCGCACCCAGCGAAATGTAGGGATCCTGCTTTACGAGTGAGATTGCTGATTCTTCATCTTCCGCACGGTAAATAATGAGACCACCTGCACCATCGGTGAAGCGCCCGCTCATCAAAATGTTACCCGCATCTCTTTGACATGATATAAAGTCCAGATGCTCCGGTCTATGTACACGTGATAATTCTTCATCTTTCATCGATAAAAATACTGCGAAATACTTCATCACTTCATCTCCTTACCAGTAATATACACTAAATAAAAACAGACTGGAAACTCCAGCCTATTTAAGTGACTCTATACGCTCTGTTAATATTTCACTGATTTCTTCTTTACTCTGCTCTGCCGGCTTATAAGCAGTCAGATGCTCGCCACCGATAAATACTGTCGGAACAATTTTCAGTCCGCGTGAGTTAAAATCTTCGAGTACTGCCAAACCACGTTCATAAGCTGCAGTTTTTTCAGGCAGTCCTAAAGTATCCTCACACGTTTCGAGTGTTTTTCTGAAACTCTTCACCCATGATTCCTGAGTCTGAAACAGTTTCTTCATTGCTGCAAAACCTTCCACCGGATCATCGTGATCGACATAGTTATTGGCAACAGTTCCGCGCAGCAGCTGACCCTTCGTCCGGTCTACATGCTTAACAATAAATTTCACATGACCGCTGTCTGTGTACGGTTTAATCACTTCAGATGCAATTTCAAAAAACTTCGCACTGTACGGACACCCAAGGTTCACAAAAGCTTCCACTTCAATCGTTGCGTTCTCAAGCCCCACCGTTAAGTATTCTATATCAGCAGTGTATCTGTTCTTCACAAAAACTCCCCCTACTTTGTATATCACTTAGTATTAATCATACCCATAATATCTCCCCTGCAATCTCATAAAATAAAGAGAGCAGACACCTTCCCGAGTGGAAGATGCCTGCTAAGGGGTTATATATTTTAAAACAGCTAAACAAATTTGGATTAGCCTTTAAATTACCATTTTCATATTATTCATGTCAATGAATATTCTGAAAGTTTCGATAAATATATTTTTATCAGTCTATAGTTAAATATAAAAACCTGTTCTATACTCCAATCCCGAGCACAAAGAGCCAGATTGGCAGAGCAATCAGACTTAAAAGCGTGGTAATAAATGCACCGAGTGAAACAGTGTCCGGCTTCGTATTATAAGCAGCCGCAATCATCGTTGCATTCGCCGCGACCGGCATTGCGTTCAGAATGATAAAGACCAGTTTAAAAGTGTCGTCAATCGGCATGAATACAGTCAGTCCCATTGCAATCAGCGGCGACACAACCATGCGCATTGTCACAAGCCCTGTAACTTCAGTCATTCTGCTGTGACCCAGTTTCATATCAGCGAGCTGCATACCTAATATCAGCATGACGATTGGAATCGATGCCGCACCGAGCATTTCAATAATTTCCATAAATGCCGGCGGGATTTCGAAGTTTATCAGCTGCAGTACAATCGCAATTACTACTGCATAAATTACGGGTACGCGCATAATGCTCCTCAGACCTTCACGCACAGTAATTGCTGCACCGTTGCCGTATGATGCTATAAAGATTCCAGCCGTGCTGATAATGAACGTATGAATGACTGTGAGCATGATTGCATAATCAAATGCTGCTGCATTTATCGCGAACAACACGACCGGTGCACCGTAGTTTCCGCTGTTTGGAAACAGTACGCCGAGCAGCATCGCACCGATTTCCTCTCTGCCGTACTTCAGCAGTCTCGCAATCACTATAGTAATTGCTGTTAAAATCAGCATCAGAATTACCGAGAACAGCAGTGCATATAGAAATTCCCCGTCCAGCGGATTTGTATAAAACGTCGTAAAGGCTAAAGCAGGAAATAATATGTAAAGCGAGACGGATGAAACAGATTTAATGTCCATTTTCAAAAGTTTCTGTGCGGTAAATCCTATCACAAAAACCAGGAATACAGGCACGACAATCATTAATAATGACAGCATTGGCATTCCCCTTCTATATAATATGTTTTATTTCATTCTATCATCAGTGTCAAAATCAACTGAAATTAAAATAGGAGTAATTTTATATTTTAATTAAATTTACACTATAAAGTTTCATTCTAATTTTTCACAATGCATTGTAGAATATGCGTAAAATAACATTTATCATATGTGAAAAAACAGGGGCAAAATGAAACATATTCCCTGTTATGTTATAGTTGTAAAGTATAAATTTGCTCAACTTTATAAAGTAAAGGAGAAAACTATGTTAAGTATAAAGAATTTAACTAAGATTTACGGCGGCAATAAGATAGCCGTTAACGACATTTCTCTCGATATCGAGGAAGGTGAATTTATCGCATTTATCGGTACGAGCGGCAGCGGTAAAACGACTGCACTCCGTATGATTAACCGGATGATCGAAGCGACTTCCGGCACGATTACGATAAACGGTGAAGATATAACTAAGAAAAATCCGGTGGAACTCCGCCGAAGCATCGGCTATGTAATTCAGCAGATTGGCCTCTTACCGCATATGACGATTAAAGAAAATATCACTTTAGTTCCGCGTCTTTTAAAATGGTCCGACGAAGATAAAGACAAAAAAGCAAAAGAATTAATTAAACTTGTCGATCTTCCTGAGGAATTTTTAGACCGTTATCCTTCTGAACTTTCAGGCGGACAGCAGCAGCGTATTGGTGTTGTCAGAGCACTTGCTGCCGAACAGGATATTATACTTATGGACGAACCTTTCGGGGCACTCGATCCAATTACCCGCGATACATTACAGGATTTAGTCAAAGAACTTCAGCAGAAACTGGGCAAAACATTTATTTTCGTTACTCACGATATGGATGAAGCGATAAAACTCGCAGATAGAATTTGCATTATGAGCTACGGAGAAATTATTCAGTTTGATACACCCGATGAAATTCTGCGCAATCCGGCGAATGACTTCGTCCGTGATTTCATCGGCGAAGGCCGCTTGATTCAGGACAGACCAAATATGCGTACTGTTGCTGATGCAATGATTACACCCGTCAGCATTACAGTCGACAAGTCTATTAACGATTGTATTGTACTGATGCGCGAAAAACGCATCGATACGATTCTCATTACCGACAATCATAAGAAACTGCTTGGCTTTATAGATATTGAAGATATTAACGAAGGCTACCGTAAAGGTATGGATATCGTCGACTTAATGGGCCGCGATATTTACAAAATCGGCATCGATTCAAAACTTCAGGATTCTGTCCGCACGATTTTAAAACGCAATGTCCGAAACATTCCTGTAGTCGATGATAATAATACGTTAATCGGCTTAATCACGCGTTCTAACTTAGTAGATATCGTGTACGACACAATCTGGGGCGAGGAGACGTCTGCTCCGGTTACGTCAGGAGCTGATGAAATATGATGGAATTTTTAAGTGTAAACGGTTCAGAACTGCTCGTTAAAACCTGGGAACACTTTTACCTGTCAATTATTTCATTAATTATCGGCATTCTGATTGCTGTGCCTTTAGGCCTGGCAATTGCCAACACTAAAAAAGTGAGCAGCTATGTTTTAACAACAGCAGGCGTGCTGCAGACTGTACCGACACTCGCAGTGCTTGCACTGATGATTCCATTATTCGGAGTTGGACGCGTGCCTGCAATTATCGCACTCAGCGCGTACATCCTGCTGCCGATTTTAAACAATACGATTATCGGTGTTAAAAATATTGACCCGAATGTCAGAGAAGCAGCGAAAAGTATGGGCATGACACGCATGCAGTTGATATGGAATGTCGAACTGCCGATTGCAGTACCGTTAATTTTAAGCGGCATCAGATTATCGTCAGTATATGTTATTTCATGGGCAACACTTGCCAGCTACATCGGTGCCGGTGGGCTTGGAGACTTTGTCTTCAACGGACTGAACTCGTACCAGCCTGAACTGATTATCAGTGCTGCTGTTATGGTTACTTTACTTGCACTCATTGCAGATTTTATTTTATCGCTGACAGAAAAATGGGCTACGCCAAAAGGCTTAAAAGTATCCCGATAGGAGGAGTATCATGAGACAAATGAAAAAATTATTAGCCGTCGCACTGGTATCTCTGACTGTCTTATCCGGGTGCAGCCTGCCCGGCCTCAGCAGCAGTTCCAACGATGGTATTGCAATCACATCAATGACAACAACAGAATCGCAGATTGTCTCTCATATGTCACGCTTAATGATTGAACATTACAGCGATGGAGAAATAGAACCAGTGATGATTAACAATCTCGGTTCATCAACAATTCAGCACAACGCACTCCTTTCAGGAGATGCTCAGGTATCCGGTGTTCGTTATACCGGTACTGAACTGACTGGTGTTTTAAATAAAGATGCAGAAAGTGATCCTGCAGTTGCACTGGAACAGACACAAAAAGCTTTCGATGAAGAATTCGATATGAAATTCTACGATTCTTACGGCTTCGATAACACATATGCCTTTATGGTAACTCGTGAAACTGCTGAAGAATACGATCTTGAAACAACATCAGATTTGGCAGAATACACAGATGAGTTCGCAGTCGGCGTTGATACTTCATGGTTCAACCGTCCCGGTGACGGCTATCCTGCATTCCAGGAAGCATACGGGTTCGAGTTCGACAACATCCGCGCAATGCAGATCAGCCTTGTATATGAAGCGTTAAACACAGGCAGTCTGGATCTTGCACTCGGCTACACAACTGACGGCCGTATTCCGGCATATGATTTAGTTGTCCTGGAAGACGACCTTCAATTCTTCCCGCCGTATGATGCAGCACCGTTTGCTACACATGAAATTATTGAAAAATATCCGGAAATTGACGATGCGTTATCTCGTCTGGTAGGTACAGTTTCAACTGAAACGATGCAGGACTTAAACTACCGTTCAGATGAAGAAGGCATTGAGCCTGCGCTCGTTGCGGAAGAATTTTTAGAAGAACATAACTATTTCGAAGAGGAAGGTGAGTAATGTGACAGGTAATTTATTAACGGATTTATATAATTATTTCGTCAACAACTTCGCCTACCTGCTGAGCCTGTTTACAGATCACCTGTTGATGAGTATTTACGGTGTACTATTTGCAGCACTTGTCGGTATTCCCGTCGGAATTTTTATCGCGCGTTATGCAAAACTGTCAGGTGTGATTATTACAATTGCGAATATAATCCAGACGATTCCTGCCCTCGCAATGCTGTCGATTTTAATGCTCGTCATGGGACTTGGTACGAATACTGTTATTATGACTGTATTCCTGTACGCACTCCTCCCGATTATTAAAAATACGTACTCAGGCATTATTGGTGTCGATAAAAATATTACCGATGCCGGGAAAAGTATGGGTATGACACCTAACCAGGTACTACGGATGATTGAACTGCCGCTTGCCTTGTCAGTTATTATCGGCGGGCTGCGCATTGCACTCGTCGTTGCTATCGGTATCGTTGCTATCGGTTCATTCATCGGTGCACCGACACTGTCGGATTTAATTATCCGCGGGACGAATGCAACTGACGGTACGGTATATATTTTAGCCGGTGCAATCCCAATCGCATTAATCGCGATTATTATCGACTTCGCACTCCGCTTCCTGGAACGAAAACTCGATCCGACTTATAACCCGGAAGATAAAACACCGAAAGCTCAAACGGTTAACGATTAATATGTTTTCAGCCCTGCCGTTTTGGTGGGGCTGTTTTTTTAATGATTAACTTATAAAAGGAGATTATTATATGGCTTTAATGAGGATTAATTTTTTCTCGCAAGCACTCGGAAAACATCATCACTTTAATTTAATACTTCCGGAACAGGATGAGTATTATGATATAAATGAGGTGCCTCCCCTCTCACCGTCAGTAATGATACTTCACGGTTTATCGAGCGACTACAATTCATATTTGCGTTTTACGAACGTTGAACGCTACGCAAATGAACATAATATCGCAGTGATTTTACCGGACGGGGACCACAGTTTTTACGCGAATATGCTGTACGGTCATAGTTATGCTGATCATATTCTGGAAGTGTGGCGCTACGCTCATCAGGTATTCCCATTGTCAAAAGAACGCGGTGATAATTTTCTTGCCGGTCATTCGATGGGCGGTTTCGGAGTGATAAAAACAGCATTTGAACAACCTGAACTCTTCGGGAAGGCATGCTTTATGTCGAGCGCGACTGACATTGAACGTCTGTTAAATTACGACTGGCCGGACTTTAAAATGCGCGGTATTATCGGTGATATGACGACAACCGCCGGAACCTCACTTGATATTAAAAAGATTGTTAACGGTAGTATTAGTGAAGTTGGAATTGAAGGACTGCCTGAGTTATATATGATGTGCGGCACCGAAGATTTTATATATAAAGATAATGTGGAGTTTAAAGCATTTCTTGATTCAAAAGGTGTTTCTTTTAAATATGAAGAAGGTCCCGGAGAACACGATTATGCGTATTGGGATCAGGGCATCTTAAAAGCAATACAGTGGATGACGGATAAGTGAAAAATGAGCACAGCTGAATTCAGCCGTGCTCATTTATATATTAGGACCGTAAATTCTTTTCGTGTCATCGACTTGTTCGCCTGCGAGCAATTTATTAAGTGTAATTATCCAGCTCGGCGGTGTATATTCAGAGTCACGCAGATTCTCAAGCAGACCGATATTTTCACGGTTATGATAAATAACTTCGTTCATCCGGGCAATCGTCCATTCCGGACACGGGCGCTCGACCAGTTTAAATATATCTCCGGCTTGAATATTCCCTTCTTTAAGCACACGAAAATACCAGCCGGTGCGCCCTGTATCTTCAATCTTCTTCGCTAAATCGATATCCCGATGACGGCGAGCCGGTTTCCAGCACGGCCGGCGCGGCTGCGATACTTGGATTGTCGCTTCCCCCAGTTCATATATATCGCCGATGTGCACAGTCGTTTCATCCATATGCATCACCACAATATTTTCACCGTTGCCGCCGGCTGTAATTTCCGGATTTCCGAGCTCGCGCTGCCACTTCTCGTAATGAGCCAAGCTGTAGGCAAACAATGCTTTTTCAGGTCCGCCGTGGTTTTTCTTATCTGCACATTCGTCGCCTTTCAGACCTTCTTCAGATAAAAATACAGACTTATCCGTCTCGCTTTTAAACGCTCCGGTTTTCCACTGCTGATCCATTTTGCTCTCCGCTTCAGGATTGCCTACAGTTTTCACTTTGCCTTTGTAAAGTGTGTGAATTTTTCCATAGATCGACATCAAGCATCATTCCTTTTCAAATCGATTTGTCAGACGACCGAGCGATTCAATTTCTACTGTGACTGTATCTCCATCTTTAATCCATGGTTTGTCAGCCGTTTTATAACCTGAAGCTACACCTTCCGGTGTCCCTGTTAAAATAATATCTCCGGGTTTCAATGTCATATGTTTTGAAATATGACTGACGAGTCCTCTGCTCTTAAACACCATGTCATTAGTGTTTGAATCCTGGCGCAGCTCATTATTTACATACGTCTTAATACGTAATTTATGCGGCTCTCCAATTTCACCGAGCGTCGCGATATACGGGCCAATCGGACAGAAACCATCATATGTTTTCCCCGCCAGCCACTGGCTCGTCGCAAATTGCGAGCTTCTTTCGGATACATCATTCGCATTCGCATAGCCGAATATGTAATCCATCGCATCTTCCCGGTTAATATTCCGGCCTTCTTTACCGATAATAATCGCAAGCTCTCCCTCATAATCAATCATGTATGTGTCTTCCGGAATTTTTATCGTACTGTTATGTGCAGTCAGCGTATTATTAAACTTTGAAAAAATAATCGGCATTTCCGGAATATCTATTTTCATTTCTTCCGCATGACGTTTATAATTCACACCTACACAAATAATCTTCTCCGGATTCGGCACGACTGGCCCAAGCTCGAGTTCTTCGATACTCTTCAGTTCGATGTACTCCGCTTCCAGATAAAATTCAATCAAAGCCTCTGCCTTTTCTTTGTTCGCCATGACATCCTGCAGCGTTTCAAAATCCTCCGAAATATCCAGTACACCTTTAGATGTCAGCACACCAAGATGATATTTTCCGGTTGTTTCATCTACAAAAGTCAGTAATTTCATGTCAATTTTGCCCCATTTCTGATTGCCTTATCTATCTATCATACCCTTTTAACCAAAAACGATAAACTCCTTTGAAATATTGCAGATAGAGAATGATATAATTACGTTAAGTTATCTTTAGGAGGAAATTTCATGAGCGCTTATGTAGCAGAAAAAGAAATACAAATATTATATGCCGATACAGACATGATGGGTGTTATTTATCACGGCAACTATATAAAATGGCTGGAACTCGGGCGTATGCAGCTTATTGAGGATATCGGCTATGATTATTTAAAAATGGAACGTGAAGGATATCTCGCTCCTGTCCATAACGTCAACATTACATATGCGAAATCTTTAAAATACGGTGATCGCGCATTTGTCCGCACATGGGTGGAAGAAAATACCGGTGTCCGTACTATATACGGATTCGAAATCGTCAACGGCGACGGCGAAGTCTGTACGCACGGCACAACAACACTAATTGTCGTTAAAAAAGTCGACGGTGAATTCCAGCCAGTCATCTTCAAGCGCGTCTTCCCCGAATGGCACGCTAAATACGAAGAAATCAAAGTTAAGAAATAATATTGATTGAGGAGCGCGCCTTGTGACGCGCTTTTTTGTTTGATATTGCCTGAAAATCCTTTAGTGTGACAATGAATGACTCTCTCTGTCACACTAACTGCTCTACTGTGACAGTGAACGGCTCTCTTTGTCACACTAAATGCTCTACTGTGACAATGAACAACTCTCTTTGGCACACTAACCTCTTTACTGTGACAGTGAACAACTCTCTTCGTCACAGTATCCTAGATTAACTCAACTTTCCTGTCTTTATACCTATATGATGCTTCATATTTTATATATGCTTCTCTAAAATCATGATACTTAAAAATATAATATGTCTGTGGACCATTTACTACGCAATCGCAATATTTATCCAGCATTCTCAGTGCTGTTCTGGAACTCATTCTGAAATCAATAAACTCCATAAACTTCTTCTTCGTCATTCTTTCATCTAAAAATAGCCCACTGAAATCGCTCATTGCTCTGATTAAATGTGTTTCTTTCTTTTCACGACTGTCGCACTTACTGCACTTCATATAGAAATGATTATCCTCCACCTCAAAACTCCCGCAGTTGCCGCAGTATAATCCTTTTCGCACTGAATGAAAATCCGCACTCTTCTCAAAAAATGGATTATCGATAATATGTGCTGAGACTGAGTCCACAATACTCTCCGCATAACGTCCGGCATATTCACTTTTAAACTGCTTTAAATAATCTCCCAGCTCTGACCGCATCACAAGTTTTTCCCGCACATCACGATTATCACAGTTCAATCGGAAATCGATATGCGGAAAGACAACTTTCCCCTCTATCTCGAAATTCAACCGGTGAATATATTGCAGCCTGAGCAGCTTATTCATCGCACGTTTCAGCTGAGACGGCGGGTCATCAGGGACTTCAAAATCCCCGGCAAACCATTTCCCATTTTCCACACGATAAAAACCCGAGTAGTTTTTAATCTCATTAACTGTTATGCCTGCATCGCTCACGATCAGTGCATCGTACTGCGCAACACCATCTTCAATCCCTAAATAAATATCACGGAATACAAATACAGAGCTATGCCCAATATCATCAAATACTTCATCGTAAATACATTCACCAGCAAACCCGCGTTCCAGCACCGATAACTTCTTCGCATCTTTTTCATCCAGCCGACTGCGAAAACTTAACGCTCTATAATACGCCAAATCTTTACTGATTTTCCGTTCTGATATAATCATGATTTCCTCCTTAGAAAAAGTCCACTCATACTATATATACGGTAAATCAGCGATTTATTTTTATTTCGTACAGGTTAATTAAACTTTCTGTATTCATTTAAATAATTCCCACCAAAATGGAAAAAAACCGCCCGAAGGCGGTTTATCATCATTAGATCTCTATAACCTGCAGCGCATCGCGCATTTCATGCACGATATCTTTCGTACGCCATTCGCGTTTATACCCGAGACACGCACAGAGATAATCCGTGCCTCCTTCACTGACCTGATGTCTGAAATGTATGTGGCCCATAATGCTGTAGCGGATATCGTAGTCTTCGTAAAACTGATCGAAGTCCGATGTGCCGATGAATGCATTATAGTAATCAAACAGACGGTTCGGCATCGGCACCCTGAAAGCTTTGTGCGTCGCGACGTGCGTCATCAGAATAATTTTCTTACCGCGCACCGACTCTAAATCACTCATTGCGCGTTCCGCCATCAACTTAGATACTTCCGGATCCGTCATACCCCAATTGATTTTCACTTTATCCTGCCACGTGCCGCCGTAAAATTCACGCCGGCTTAAACGTTCCTGAGAAAAACGGTCACTCGCATAAGTATAATCATACCAGGCAGGATTCATAACCAGCACCCAGTCATCACCGAGATCAATCGGCGAACCTTCTTTAAAGTACTTCGTATCCTTAAAGTATTCATATATTTCACGGGTACTTTTCGCGTCCCCGCTGAAGTTCCAAAAGTCGTGATTACCCGGCACAAAATAAATCGTCACACCGGTCATCTGCTCGAGTTCCTGCATAAATCGGTACGAGCGGACGTGGTCGTTTGAAATGTCGCCGGCAATCAGCAGCATATCGAGCGCCTGCCTGCTCACTTCGTTTGCAAGCGTGAGAGAAAAGTCTTTCTGCTTCAACGTCTCGCTATTGTAGCGATCGATATGCAAATCTGAAATAACTCCAATTTTCATTACTCATTCGCTCCCGCATCAATTGATTTATTCAATGCTACCACATCTTTTGTCCTTCATAAAAAGTTCCGCTTCACGCTACTCATTCTTCACACTGACTTTCGGAATGACAACTAGTGCAAAGATGAATGCCGCTATTAAGAGAACAACGTTAACGATAAACGCCGCACTCCCCTCTACTGCGACAGAAACTGTGTTAGACACTACCGTATCCAGTGCCG
>JBQDHL010000023.1:17888-19978 GCA_052093725.1 Jeotgalicoccus sp.
TGCCGCCGAATCCGGCAGCACCTCATCACTTATTAATCGTCGTCTTCGTCGTTCTCGTCTTCATCATCGTCATCGTCAAGCACTGCGTCTTCCACATCAGATTCCTCGACGCCCGTTTCTTCAACACCTGTGTCTTCATCTTCTGTATCATCGCCGCATGCTGCAAGCCCGAGAACTGCAAGCAGTGCTGTAATACTCATCAATTTTTTCATAAGTCTCATCACTCCTAAATTCTGAATTAATATGTATATACCCTCGATTAAATAAATTAACACCGCTGCACCATAAAAAATACCGCAGGTCTAAAACCTGCGGTATCACAAATATTCTCTTTTAATTAAGCACCGTCGTCTTCAGTTTCTGTATCTTCTGTTTCTGTTTCAGTCTCTGTACCTTCTGTACCTGTTTCTTCAGTTTCAGTGCCTTCTTCTTCCGAGCCGCCTCCGCATGCTGCAAGTGCTAATACGCCTACAAGTGATCCGATAGTTAAAAGTTTCTTCATATAAAGTTCCAGCTCCCTAAAAAGTATAGTAGATTCCAGACTGAACATTGATGTTATTGTCACCATACCTCAGATAAAACTCCCATATGCAAAATTTACCGACCCTTAACAATTTCTAAAACTTATTAAAAATCATAACCAGCTATAAGTTCAGCTGAACAGGCCATTCTTCACACTCCTCACACATATCCCAAAACATGTACTCATACAGACTCGTTTTGACGACAATTTCCTCGAGTTGCTTAAGCTCGCGCTCCGGTTTCCCATCAGCAAGTTCATTCAAAAGGGTCATCGCCGTACCGTTTAATTCGCTGAAATCCTCGCCGGAATACGTATCAACCCACTGCTTATAAGGATTATTTTCCTGATCCGGGTTTTTATCGACTAACGCTCTGCCGATATAGTTATAACTCCACGCACAGGCTAGTAAACACGCAGCCACAGCCGCCGCATCCCCGCGCTGTGCATGATTCAGCATGTAACTCGTATATGCTGTGTTGACCGCGGACGGCTCTGTTTTAAGCAGCTCACTTTCTTCAATGCCGAACTTCGCAGCATATTTCCGGTGCAATTCCATTTCACCAAACAGCGTCCCGTGAAGCATTTCAGAAAACATATTCATCGTCTGTAAATCCGGCGCTTTTTCGGCACCGATTGCCATCAGCCTTGAATACTCAACCAGATAGACATAGTCCTGCTTCAGCCAGTGCTGAAACTTATCTACTTCAAGCGTACCGTCACCAAGCCCGGTCACAAACGGATGACGAAGATATCCATTCCAAATATCCTCCACACTATTCCATAATCTGTCAGTAAACTTCATTATATTATCCTCTTTTCTTTTCAGCTGAAGACGATAAAAACCCGAACCTCATAAGAAGGCCCGGGCTGAAATTTATACAAATATATCAGCTCAGACTTCCCTGCGCAGGTACTAACCTACAGGTTCAAAGGGTCGATATTATCTCTCAGCACTCACAGTGCGCCCCCAGCCGTTTATATTTAATTGACACTTATACTGTACTACAGTTTAAAAGATTTTACTCAGGGAATTAGTAAATTGTATATATCTTTAAGGAGGAATAATGAATGGCTCACGAACAGCATCAGCAATTACTTAAGACACTGCACGAATGTATGGAAGCGTGCAATCATTGTTTCGACGCATGCTTAAAAGAAGAAGACGTAAAGATGATGGCGGATTGCATCAGACTTGACCGTGAATGTGCAGACATGTGTGCATATTTAGAACAGGCAATTACGAGAAATTCACCATTTGTTAAAGAACTTGCGGGCGTATGTGCGACGATTTGTGAAGCGTGTGGCACTGAATGTGAGAAGCACGACCACGATCACTGCCAGGAATGTGCGAAAGCGTGCTTTGAATGTGCAGAGGCGTGTAAAGCAGCATAAACTGTAAAGACAAAAGTCCGGAACAAATTGTTCCGGACTTTTTTATTTCATATACTTCTTAAATATTTTACCAAGCTCATTCAGGAAATACTTACCTTCCTGATTCGACGGCCAGTTGTCTGAGAAGACCGAGAAGATTAACTGTTTGCCGTTCTGCTGAATCATACCAAATTCA
>JBQDHL010000024.1:0-19746 GCA_052093725.1 Jeotgalicoccus sp.
ATTTTTCAAGCTCTTTAATTTTATTTTCCAGTTCAGTAACCGGCTTTTCAAATTCAAATACCATAATTACACAACCTCTTTATGCATCTTTAAAATCGTGCCTAGATAGCGCTTCATGTTCACTCTGTTGACGACTTCATCAAGCTGCCCGTGCTTGAGTAAAAATTCCGCCGTCTGGAAATCATCCGGCAGTTTTTCCTTAATTGTTTCTTCAATGACACGGCGTCCGGCAAAACCGATTAACGCGCCTTTTTCAGCTAAGTTAATATCGCCGACTGACGCAAACGACGCGGAAACGCCGCCCGTCGTCGGATTGGTCATGTAGGCTATGTACAATAAGCCCGCTTTATTATGTCTTTCGATTGCCACGCTGACTTTCGCCATCTGCATTAACGATAAAATCCCTTCCTGCATACGAGCGCCTCCACTTGCTGTGAAGACGATAACAGGCAATCTGTGTTCTGTTGCATACTGAAAAGAACGCGCCAGTTTTTCACCGAGCGCAGAACCCATGCTTCCCATACGGAAACGGGGATCCATAATCGCAACAACTGCTTCGGTCCCCATAATTTTACCATGAGAGACGATCAATGCTTCTTCAAGACCTGTTTTTTCTTTATCCGAAGCAATTTTCTCTTCATAATTCGGGAAATTCAAAGGGTTCACCGATGTAATACTTGCAAACAGTTCTGTGCCGCTGTCGATATCAAGCAGTGCATCCATACGATCCGTACTTATAATCGGCAGATGATGGTCACAGTTTGAGCAGACATTCAGACGTTTGTGCAGGTCTTTTGAGTAAAGTATTTTTTTACAACTCGGACACTTCGTCATAATAGTTTCCTGTTTTTCAATGCTGCCGTCCGCTTTCTCATCACTTGCTTTTTTGTTCAGTTTAAAAAATATATCTTTTAACATTTTTACACCCCATCGAAGTTAATGCTCATAACCGTCTGCATATTTTTTAAGCAGCTTATATATTCTCTGCACGACCTGATTATTACTGTTATCAATAGTCTGCATACCATTGTATTTATGTTCATAATAATAATCAATCATATGCATCATTTCAATTAACTCTTCATATTGTCTGTCCGTACGGAGCATATATTTCGCTATTAAAGTGTAGAGCTGGTGACTGTCGATATCCGCAAGGTAAGTTCCCTCACCGCGCTTTACGTAAATCACACCGATAAGCTCAAGCGCACGAAGCGCTTCTCTTACACTTTGACGGCTAACATTCAGCCGTTCTTTTAAGTAGCGTTCACTCGGGATTTTTTCGCCAATGCCAATATTCTGATCCTCAATAATTTTATTAATCTCTTCAAGTATCGTCTGAAGACCTTTTTTATTTTCCATGGCTACCCGTTCAATTCGCTGATTAATTTTTTCGTTTTATTGTATACATAGCCAGGTTCAACTTTTTTACGTGACACGCCTGTGTTCATCGCCGCTTCTGCGACACGTTCTGCAACTGTCGGCGCTACTTCCGGATGGAATGCATCTGGAATAACGTAATCCGCGCTCAGTTCTTTATCAGTAACAATGTCAGCAATAGCAAGCACCGCTGCTTTTTTCATTTCTTCATTGATGTGCGTTGACTGTACATCTAATGCGCCTCTGAAAATACCCGGGAACGCAAGTACGTTGTTCACCTGGTTCGGGAAGTCACTGCGCCCTGTGCCCACTACTTTAGCACCGGCAGCAATCGCGATGTCCGGCATAATTTCCGGCGTCGGGTTTGCCATAGCAAAAATAATCGGATCTTCGTTCATCGAACGAACCATGTCCGCAGTTACAGCATTCTCAACTGATACACCGATAAATACATCAGCACCTGCAATTACATCCTGCAGTTTGCCTTCGATATTATCGATATTTGTAAATTTTGCGACTTCATCTTTAATGGCATTCATGCCCGTCTCACGGCCTTCATAAATCGCTCCGCGCGAGTCGCACATAATCATATCCTTCACACCGAAACTGTGAAGCAGTTTAACAATTGCCACACCTGCAGCACCTGCGCCGTTCAGCACAACTTTAACAGTAGACAATGTTTTATCCGTTAATTTTACCGCGTTGATTAAACCAGCCAGGGTAACGATTGCCGTTCCGTGCTGATCATCGTGAAAGACAGGAATATCAGTTTCCTTTTTAAGTCTCTCTTCAATTTCAAAACATCTAGGCGCTGAAATATCTTCTAAATTAATTCCGCCGAAAACAGGAGTCATCAGTTTGACTGTATTGACGATTTCATCGACGTCATTTGTTTTTAAAGCGATAGGGAAAGAATCCACACCTGCAAAGCTTTTAAGCAGTGCACTTTTACCTTCCATAACAGGCAGACTAGCTGCTGCACCGATATTTCCGAGTCCGAGTACTGCCGAACCGTCCGTTACAACACCTACAGTATTACCTTTAATCGTGTAATCAAATATTTTTCTTTCGTCTTCATAGATCTCTTTACATGGCTCAGCAACACCTGGTGAGTACGCAAGGCTGAGCGCCTCTTTATCTTTTAATGGTATTTTTGAAATTACGGAAAGCTTTCCCTGGTTAACTTTGTGCATTTCTAATGCATCGCTTTTTAAAGACAAATCAGTTCCTCCTAGTAGTGGTCATACCACGGTATATTATCATTTTAATTTTTAATTTACAATAGATTTACACGATTAAACGAATATTTTCGAAATGTATTTTTGAAATTAACGTCTCTATATTACTAATTTTTATATACCCGGCGAGCTTTTGTGTATTGAAATCGTGAATCGGTACGCCGCTGTCAGCAAGGAGTTCTGAAATTTCTTCCAGTTTAACATCTCTAATATATATCTTTTTCGTTTTCTCTACATACGTCCGGACATACTCCTCAACCGGAAACAACCTGTCGATCACGAGCTGCGGTTTACCCTGACGTTCACCGAGCGTTGCTTCAGCTGCGACAATCGATTCATTTAACATAGGATGATATTTAAAATATTCTTTGGCAAACAGCACTCCGTCAATATTAGAATGACCATCTGTCAGTGTCAGAAAGGCCATGTTCTGCCCCGTCTTCTTCACTTTAATCGTGCGGTGATCTTCGATGTAGAGAAGGTATGTGCCGTACTTCCGCTTATGGTGAATCAGCGAAAACGGAATAAACTCAAGCTCCTGGTGTTTTAGAAGAACCGGATGCGTTGAAATATAAAACCCGAGCGCTTCTTTCTCGCCTTCAATTTTCTCAGCGCCGTCCATCTCCGTTGTATAACGATATTCTTTTTTAAGATTAAAACCGAGAGAGCTTAAAAACGAGTCGTGATGGTAACCGTCACTGACCGTCGACAAAATGTCCGGCAACGTCTGCAGCATTGTCTTTCTGTTCTCTTCAAACTCGTCCAGTGCACCTGCAATAATTAAGTTTCTTAATATTTTTTCATTAAATTTAAAATCGGTGCGTGATACGAGGTCGTATATATCTTTAAACGGACCTGCGTGTTTCCGCTCTGCAATAATGGCTTCAAACAGCGGCCTTGAAATTCCGTTGATCATAGAAAATCCGAGCATGATGCCCTCACCCTGTGAGTTCTGCCACAGTGATTTATTAATGTTCGGCGGATGAAGCGGAATACGCATCATTTTTAATTCGCTTAAAAGCTGGCTGATTTTTTCATCGTTGCTCCGGTGATGCGTTAAAATCACCGCATAAAAGTGTTCGGGGTAATGGAGTTTCATGTAAGCCATCGTATAGGCAACTTTACCGTATGCGACTGCGTGACTCTTAACGAAACCATAGTCCGCAAATTCCATAATCAAATCGAATATGTTTTCCGCGAGATCTGCAGTGTAATTTCTTTTCACAGCCCCGTCGATGAAATGTTCACGTTCGTTCGTTAGTGCGGCACGGTCTTTTTTACCCATCGCACGCCTTAAAATATCCGCTTCACCGTAACTGAATCCGGCAATTTTTCCTGCTATTTGCATAATCTGTTCCTGATAGACGATAACGCCGAATGTTTCTTTTAAGATATCTGTCAGGTCCGCGTGAGGATATTCAATTGTTTCAGGATGTTCTTTTCTGTAAATAAAGTTATCAATTTCTTTCATCGGACCCGGACGGTACAGTGCAAGCACTGCAGCAAGATCTTTCAGGCTTTCGGGTTTAAAGTTTTCGATGACCCGTCTGATGCCGGCTGATTCAAGCTGGAAGATACCGAGAGTCAGACCTTTTGACAGCATTTTGTAGACTCTTTTATCTTCTTTAATGTCATCAAGAGAAAAAGTTTTCTCATTCTTTCTGATGCTCTGCACCATATAGCGGATCAGCGACAAGTTTTTCAAGCCCAGTAAATCTATTTTCAGGAGCCCGGCCGCTTCAACATCTTTCATCGGCCACTGGCTCATGACATGCCCTTCTGAGAAAATAACCGGTACGTTGTTTGTGAGCGTCTCACTGCTTAACAAGAGCCCCGCTGCGTGCGTTGAAGTATGTCTCGGCAGTCCTTCAATTTTTAATGTAATATCCATAAACGTTTTATACTTGTCGTCCGCTTCCAGCAGCGTGTTAAAACGGCTGCTTGAGAATGCGTCTTTAAGCGAAGCATTCGGTTCATTCGGAACTAAGTTCGACAGCAGCTTCAGCTCATCATCAGAAAATCCGAAGACACGCCCCACATCGCGCGCAGCCATTTTGGCGCTCAGCGTTCCGTATGTAATAATGTTCGCGACCTGCATGTCGCCGTATTGTTTAATTAAATATTCCACGACTTCGTCTCGTCTTGAGTCTTCAAAGTCGATATCAATATCCGGCATATTGACGCGTTCCGGATTTAAGAAACGTTCAAACAGCAAATTATATTCAAGCGGATCCACTTCGGTAATGTTCAGCATGTACGATACTAAGCTCGCACTTGACGAGCCCCTGCCCGGTCCGACATATATACCATTCGATTTGGCATAGTTTACTAAATCGGCAACGATTAAGAAATAATCTTCAAAACCCATTCCGGTAATAATACTGTATTCATACTCCAGCCGTTCCATATAGTTGTCGCGATTATCCTGAAAATCTCTATGCTCGAATTTTTCCGTCAAGAGCTGCCATAAATATTCTTTGGAGCTGATATCTTCCGGATTATTAAATTTCGGCAGTGTATGTGCGACAGATGGAATCGGCACAGTGCATTTATTAATAATTTCTTCATTATTTTTTAAATACATCTGTCCATCTTCGGGAACCATGTCGGCTGTCTGAATACATGCATCACCGTACAGATTCTGCACACTGTCGATACTGAGCTTCTGATTATCACGGATAGCATTCAGTACTTTTAATGAGCCGCGTTCGTCAGCATTCACATAGTGTGCTGCTTTCATAAATATTTTCTTATAATCGCCGTCTATATCGTATGACGTATATTTATCTTCTTCAGCAATATTCAGTTCTCCGAGAATCCCCGGTGCATCTGCTGTTTTACCAATAGCGACACAGTTTCTAATATTATCCTGCACAAATTTAAGAGAGGTCCTCGTTAAACTCCGGTACGACAGCATTGCGCTCGTACGCACAAGTTCGAGATAACCTTGCTGATTTTTTGCGAGGAGTACAAGCGGCACGCCGTTCATGCCGTCTTCAACGATAATCTCCATGCCGGGCACCGGTTTAATATCATACTTCGGCGCGAGTGCCATCAGCCTGTATACAGCATGCATGCGGTTTAGATCTGTTACCGCGACTGCACGCTGCCCGTCACTGTTCAGCTTTTCGCATAAACGCTCCAATGTAATATTTGAATTTAAAAAATCAAATGAGCTGTGCACATTTAAATTAAGCATTGAAACACCTACTAATTACAATTTTTCTTCAATTTTCGTCATCAGTTCATCCAGCATATCCATATCTTTTACGCGGACGCCTGATGCGAGCGGATGTCCGCCACCGTCGAACATCGCTGCAACATCGTTAATTACTACTTCTTTTGAACGGAGACGCACGCGGATTTCACCGTCGCCTTCCAGCGCGATAAACCACACTTTTACATCTTCAATTTCTCTGAATATATTCACGTCAAGCCCCGCTTCGCTGACACTTAAATTATATTCTTCCATAACTGATTTCGGCACGTACACATGCGCGATGCCTGAGTTTGTAAATACTGCATTATTAATTAAATAGCCTTTGTATTTAAATTTATCCATAGATGATTTATGCATCTGGTTATTCAGAGCGGCTGCATCAAAATTAAATTCTTTTAGTTTTGACGCGACAGCGTGAGTTAAAGTACTCGTATTGTTATATAAAAATCTGCCGGTATCTCCGACAATCCCCATATAGAATAATGCTGCAGCTTCATCGTTCATCGCTGAGCTGTCCCATATATCAATTAAGAGATAAATCAGTTCACTTGCTGACGACACTTCAGTTTCAACAATCGACACATCTCCGTATAATTCAACGTTAGGATGATGGTCGATTTTAACTACTTTTTCAGCATATTCCAGTGATCCGTCGATACGTTCCTGATTTCCTGTATCCACGACGATAACGAGCGGACGTTCAATCGTTGATATACGGTCCATCTCCCCTAAAAAGCCGAGTGACGGTTCGCCGCTTCCGAGTGCCTTAATACTTTTATCCGGATATTTATTTTGCAAATATGCACGGAGGCCGAGCTGAGCCCCGTAGGCGTCAGGGTCCGGTTTTTGATGTCTCAGGATGACAATCTCATCATGTGATTCTATTAGTTCCAATACGTCATTGGCATATGTTTTTAAGTCGTTCAGATGTCCGGTTAATTTATTAAACAATGGCGAAACTCCTCAATATTAATTTACTTACATTCATCAATCAATTATACTACATAAGAGATTGGAGTTGTAACGTATGGAATTCTTATTCACGCTTGCCGTATCATTTCTTGTCACAGCGATTGTCGCCACTTTCATACTTTTTATTGTATTCAAAGTTAGAAAGATACGGACAGTCCGAGATGTGAGAGGCGCGTATTATAACAGTATTGCGAGAATCTGGTTCGGTCTGTTTCTCGTCGTTTTTGGACTGAACACAATGCTTCAGTTCCACACTCTCGTCGCTTATATTATCGGCGGTCTATTCGTTCTATTGGGCGGTTACCAGGTATTTCACTTCAATAAAGCAAGAAAGTACTTTAAGGGAAATCTGCCGATTGAAGAACAGGCATGGAAAGAGTTTGAAGCGATGAAAGCAAATAAAGCCAAACGCAAAAAACAAAAGTAATACATATAAAAAACATCCCGGCTGTATTTTTACAGCGGGATGTTTTTTATTTTTCGTTAAAATGCTGAATCATAAATGTCGCTTTGGAATATGCTGTGCCCTGTACGTTTAGGACAATTTCGAGGCGGATAAACTGCTCACCTCTGTCGATAATTTCACCGATCAGTTCAATTTCCTGATAGAGCTGCACAATCTTAAAGTTCATTATATTGTAGGTGTCGATATGATAACTGTGAATATCGTTATCCTGCAGTACGACGAGAATCAGACGCTCAGCAAGACGCATAAAGTTTGCCTGTGACAATGATCCGTATTCGTCCGCCATAAACGGCATGACCCGGATGTTAATTTTATTATTATCAAATTTAATTTCCCTGTCGATCAGCTGATCCGTCGACATGCCGGATTTTAAATTTCTTGAAGAAATATTTTTAAAGACTTCTCTGCGGTGCACAATGCCCCGGTAATCACCGGACTCCACCACTGGAATAATATTCAGCTGATGCCAGCTCATAATCTGTCTTAAAGACAGGAGCGTCGTATCTTCTTCGGCACTGTAATCCGGCAGCAGATAAGTCGTATAGTTATCTTTCGTCATTTTGTCCAGGAACTTCGAACGGATGGCACCAACAAAACGGTTGCCATCTAAAAGAATCATGTTTTTATCTTCCGGATGATTTTCTGTACCGAGCTCATTAATATCAAGCGTATACTGTTCCTGTTTGACCATCAGGCTGCCCGCGGTAACGATATTCTGTGACAGCGACAGACTGTACACTTCTCTATGAATAATCGATGCGCATGTAAACGAATCGTGTGTTGTCGAAATAACTGGCAGCTGTTTTTCTTCTGCAAGTTTCAGTATTTCTTCACCCGTCCCGAAACCGCCGGTAATTAATAAGCCGACACCGTTTTCGAGTGCTTTACGCTGGGACCTTTCACGGTTCCCTACTATTAAGAGGCCGCTCGGTTCCAAATATTTAACGAGATCTTCTGTCTGCATTGCACCGATTAATATTCTTGAAATTTCTTTATCGAGATAATTATCACCAGTAAGAACAGTCCCTTGTATCACACGGTTCACTTCACGGAACATAATTTTTCCGTGGCTCTTCACTTCGCGCTGCACGATACGGAATGTGCCGACACGCTCAACAGTCTTAACGAGACCATCCTGCTCCGCCTGCTTAATCGCGCGGTAACTCGTTCCGAGCGACACGCCCATATATCCTGATATTTGCCTCACCGACAGGCTGCTGCCTTCTCGGAGACCTCTTATGTATTTTAATATATCTTCATGTTTAGACATGTCTTCACCCAATTTCTATATTTCACGTTAAATTTATCATAGCACGAATGATTGATGTGTATAAAAGAAAATGGAAACTCTTCTATATAGAGAGTTTCCATCATCGGTTTTATGAGAACTTCGCTGCTTCACCCGGTTTAAGAATTTGGCACACTGTGTTGACTTTGTTTTTAAATTCTTCCGGATCCTGTTTGATTGGCGGGAACGTGTTGAAGTGCACCGGCACAACAACTGTCGGTTTAATGAGCTCGTTTACTGCGTAAACTGCATCGTCGATGCCCATCGTGAAATGGTCGCCGATTGGAATAAAGCAAACATCTATCGGACCATTTCTTTTCGCAATCAGTTCCATATCACCAAACAGCCCTGTGTCGCCTGTAACGTAAATTTTCTTCGCACCCAGCGTTAAAATTAAGCCCATCGGTTCGCCAGTGTAATGCGTCACACCATCTCCGTCAGTGTAGCTTGATGTGTGGAAAGCATGCACGAATTTCACTTTACCGAAATCGTACTCAACTTCACCGCCGACGTTCATACCGACAGTTTTTTCAACACCCTGACTTTCTGCGTAAGCTGCCAGCTCCACTGGTGCAATTACTGTAGCATTATTATTTTTAGCAACTTCAATCGTATCCCCTACATGGTCATTATGACCGTGTGTTAGTATAATATAATCAGCTTTAACATTCTCTACTGTTAAGTCCGTTAAATCATTGCCGTTAATAAACGGATCGATGATGACATCAGTGTCATTATTATTAAACGAAAGTACCGCATGCCCATGATATTTTACAGTCAAAATTACCACTCCTGTTTAAATAATTAATAGTAGTCTATTCCCTGAAAAACTTTTTAATAATCATTAAAACGATATTTTACATATAAGGAGATAAAGCGATGAAACACATTTACTTAACACACGCACTCAATATGGAATCTGAAGCTGTATTATTTTCATACCCTGACTTTAATACACCGAACTTAACACTGCCCGTGATGCAGCGTGAGCTCACACCGGATAATGAAATATATATAACGTTAAACAATTTTTATGAAACGAACGAGTTCATGATTGAAAACACTCTAATAGAAACAATACGTCAGAACAACAGTGCCGACGGCTTTATAATCGATCAGATATTTACGCGCGATTTCCACGATGTGAATACTACGCTGCTTGAAACACTGTCGAATGAAATAAGGAACAAACACCTTATCGTCGGTCCGTCATTTACAAAAGTACCGTACTTTCTACACAGCCGGCTCGCCGAGCTCTTTATCGAAAATGATGTGTCAGGTGTGATGTACGACCTGCGTGATATTGATATTAGAAACTTTAGTCAGCTTCAGCCGCTCGCGAAATTAAAAATGCACGTTAAAAAACGCTTGTCGATAATCCCGCTGATTCGTCCGGAACAGCTCAAAGATCTGAAAAAGAGTATTCCGTTTGAAGTTGCAGTGATTGACAAGTAGATTTTGGTGTTTGAGTGACTATGTCGAAGCCACGTTGTCTTCCGACAGCTCACCCACGCGATAAACACCCTTACAAACAAAAAAGCAGACACACGTCACACGGGTCTGCTTTTTTTCTTTAATTTATACTAATAAATCGTGGATGTCTTTGTATTCTCTGTTTTGAGCTTCCGCAACTGCTTTATAAGTTACGTGGCCTTGGAATGTGTTAAATCCGCCTGCGATTACAGGGTTTTTAACTACTGCTTCTTTGTAGCCATTGTTTGCAATCAGCAGACCGTACTGAAGTGTTGCATTTGTCAGTGCGTTTGTTGATGTGCGTGGCACAGCTCCCGGCATGTTAGCTACTGCGTAGTGAATTACGCCGTGCTTTTCATATGTCGGGTCGTCGTGTGTTGTAATCTTGTCAGTCGTTTCAAAAATACCGCCCTGGTCGATTGCAATGTCAACGATAACTGAGCCCGGTGCCATGTTCTTAATCATTTCTTCAGATACTAATTTCGGTGCCTTCGCCCCCGGAATTAATACTGCGCCGATAACTAAGTCACTTGCTTCAACAGCCATCTTGATGTTTAACGGCGTAGACATTAAAGTCTGCACACGCGCGCCGAACAAGTCATCCAGTTCTCTTAAACGTTTAGGATTCAAATCTAAAATTGTTACGTCTGCGCCGAGGCCGATTGCCATTTTGGCAGCATTCGTACCTGCAGCTCCCCCGCCGACGATAGTCACTTTAGCTTTTTCTACCCCAGGTACACCGCTCAGAAGAATTCCTTTACCGCCGTTGATGCTCATTAAGTGCTGAGTACCAACTTGTACCGACATGCGTCCCGCTACTTCACTCATCGGTGCAAGAAGCGGCAATGAGCCGTCCGGCAGCTGAATCGTTTCATACGCGATTGCAGTTACTTTTTTATCGACTAAAACTTGAGTTAATGCCTCTTCAGGTGCAAGGTGTAAGTATGTAAATAGGATTGAATCTTCTTTAATGCGATCGAATTCTTCTGCCAGCGGTTCTTTTACCTTAACTACCATTTCAGCATCCCATGCTTCTTCTGCCGTATCGACGATTTTCGCACCCATTTCAGTGTACGCTGCATCATCAAAATACGAACCGCTGCCTGCGTTTGTTTCTACGAGAACAGTATGTCCTGCCTGCACAAAAGCGTATACGCCGCCTGGTGTCAGACCTACTCTGTTTTCGTTGTTTTTTACTTCCTTCGGTATACCAATAATCATTTCCAAATCCCCCTTTAATCAAACAAATATATTGTATCACAGTAATTCACAATTCGGTCTATAATTATCTCAATTTTTAAAGTTTTGGAAGCGCGTACATGTGGTATAGTATAAGTAAGAAAAGGAAATGGAGTTGATTTTAAATGTTACAATATCAAAACTTCTTAGTTGCAGTAGACGGATCACACGAAGCAGAGTGGGCATTCCAGAAAGCAGTCGAAGCTGCGAAACGTAACAACGCGAAACTTTCTATTATCAACGTTATCGATACACGCTCTTTCGCGTCTGTTGAAGCGTACGACCGTTCAATTTCAGCACGTGCAAACGAATTTGCGCAAAAATTACTGGACGGATATGAGAAAGTTGCACTAGACAAAGGTGTTGAACATGTAGAGAAAATCATCGACTATGGTTCACCGAAATCAATTATTCCTAAAAAAGCTGTAGAAAAAATCGGCGCAGATGTAATTGTCTGTGGGTCGACTGGTCTAAACGCTGTTGAACGTTTTATCATCGGTTCGGTATCAGAAGCGATTGTAAGAAATGCAAAATGTGACGTACTGGTAGTACGTACTGAGACATTACCTGATGACTTCAAGCCGTTAGTAGCTACTGAAGAGTTTATTGAACAAAGCCGCTAATACCCTAAATAACGGTTTACTGTAAAAAGTAATGTGCCCGCGGGGTGCATTACTTTTTTATTTTAAGTTTATCGTCTACACTGAATTCAAATTCACTTTCGGAGGTTAATTATGGAACTTGGAATTAATACGTTTGGTGATGCGGTCTTTGACCCCCAGACAGGTAAAACAATTTCCCACGCAGAGCGCCTGCAGGAACTTGTGCGTGAAATCGCAGCGGCTGACCGCGTTGGTCTAGATGTATTTTCAATAGGTGAACATCACAGAAATGATTATGCGGTCAGTGCTCCAGACGTTGTACTCGCTGCGGGTGCTGCAGTTTCTAATAATATTCGCCTGTCGAGTGGCGTAACTGTCTTATCTTCAGATGATCCGGTTCGTGTTTATGAACGCTTTGCGACTTTAGATGGTATTTCTAATGGCCGGGCTGAAATAATGGCGGGCCGCGGATCGTTTGTCGAATCATTTCCACTGTTCGGTTACGATTTAAATGATTACGATACACTGTTCAATGAGAAGTTGGATTTACTGTTAACGTTGCAAAAGGGTGGGAAAATTAACTGGTCAGGAACACACAGACCAGCTCTTGAGAATGCTGAAATATTCCCAAAACCCGTGCAGGATGAAATTCCAATATGGATAGCGAGCGGTGGCACGCCCCAATCTGCTAAACGCGCAGCTGAACTCGGTATTCCATTAGTCCTTGCGATTATCGGCGGTAGTCCGTTTCAGTTTGCGAGAATCGCTGACTTTTATCGTCAGATTGGTGCAGCAGCAGGACACGATGAGAGCAAGTTGAAAGTCGCAACAAACTCTCATGGATTTATTTGGGACACAGACGGCGAAGCACGCAACATGTTCTTCCCTTCAATCTCAACATCGATGACGAAACTTGGCCGCGAACGCGGCTGGGGAGAATATTCACGGGAGTCTTTTGATAATATGTGTGATCCGGAAGGCGCACTGTACGTCGGCAGTCCGGAAACAGTCGCACGAAAAATTATCGCACTATACGAACATATGGGTGTTGAACGCTTTACACTGCAAACACCGGTAGGTACAATGCCGCATGATCAGGTGATTAGAACAATCGAGCTGTTCGGCGAAAAAGTCGCACCATTAGTCCGCGCAGGCATTGAAAAGATAAAAGCAAAGCGTCTAAAACAATAATGGCATGATTGGGACAGGTGATTTTAACTTACCTGTTCTATTCAGAGTTAGGTAAAGGAAAAGTAATACTGAGTGTCTGAATGTGCAACTAATACATTTTTAAAACTATCAGGAGTTAAATTTCACAAGCTAACTTCAAAAGGTCTGGAAATGATTAAATGAACTTTTATAATTAATGTCACAAATAAAAGAATTTAAAAAAGATGACTTTCGGTACAATACCAAAAGTCATCTTTTTGTAATTTCAGCTGTCAGTTATGTTTATTAGACTATTGATAAACTTTTATAAGTTTATTTTTTCTAAAAGAATTAGTACTAAAAAATACAGTGATCCGACAATTGATATTACTATTCCAGCTGGCAAATTGACATTTCCAAATAACTTTTGGCCGATAATGTCTGAAATTAACAGCAGATTGCTGCCCACAATCAACGAAAAAGGAAGTATATGTAAGTGTCTGGACTTAAAGAACATACGGCTTATGTGTGGACTTATTAATCCTACAAAAGAAATTAATCCAATTGTAGATACACTGATTGCGGTAAGTAAACTGCTTAGTAAAATAAGTACTATTGTTATAAATTTTACCTGGATGCCAACACCGATCGCAAGTTTCACATTTGTAAATAAAATATCGAGTTGTTTATGAACCATAAATATTCCAGCTGTAATCGGGAGAAGAATAGTAAGAACCATAACAACCTTCACCCAATCGTGCGCGTATAGACTCCCATTCATCCAAAGCAATGATGATTGCAAACTCCCTGGCGAGCTCAATAATGTGAGTTTAATAATCGATGAACAAAGTGCACTGATGGATACACCTATTAGTGCGAGGGCTACTTTTGAAACTTCATTCTTGAATGCCAGCAGATAGGTCAATGCAACAACGCTGAGACCGCCTAAAAATGACAGTCCCGTCATACCTATACTTGACAGCGTTGGAAATAGTGCCGTCCCTACAAGTGCAAAAACCGCACAACCACCAGAGACACCAAGTGTGTCTGGTGCTGCGAGGTGATTTTTCAGAACTGCTTGCATGATTGTACCTGCAACTGCTAATGCTGCACCTACCAAGACCGCCATTAAAATTCTCGGCAATCGATAGTACATCATTGTGTAGACCAGATCATTATCTTCCGTTCCAAAAGGTATTTTAATTATAGCCTTCATGGGAATATCGATATCACCTGTAGTTAACCCTAAAAGCATAAAAAATAGTAGCATGACTATACTTACTAAATAAATTGAAATTACTTTTGTTTTACTCATAAACATGCCCCCTTTGTTTCAAGTGCTTACGCACAAGATAGACAAAATATGGAGCGCCGATGACTGCAGTTACTACACCAACAGGAATTTCTTTCGGAAAATATAAGAGGCGTGATATAATATCCGACCAAATCAATAAAGCACTACCAAAAATAGCGCTAAAAATAAGAATTTGTACATATCCGCGAACTTTTGAATACCGTACAATATGTGGTGTGATTAAACCGACGAACCCTATTGGTCCTACAACGGAAACAGAAATGCCACATAATAATACAACGATAGAAATGACCAACAATTTTATTGATTTGATTTTTAAACCTAAACCAACTGATAACTGATCACCCAGTTGCAGAATTTCCAGTTTTTTATTTAATGGCAATGAAATAGCTATGCCTATTAGTGACAGTGGCGCTAATAGAATTACTTTAGTCCAATTGGAACCTGCCAAACTCCCACTTAGCCAATATATAATTTGATTTATATCGTCTTCATTTATCAACATTAGTGTCTGAGTACCACTTGAGAAAAATGTTTGAATGACAATGCCTATTAATGCAATATAAACAATACTTTGCTCGCCTTTAAGATAATTATTAACAATAAATATTACTGTGGCAGCAACAGCAGCACCTGTAAATCCGAATAATGCCAGAAGAGTTTGATTAAATTGCGGTATGTACGTAATAGCAAATATTACAAACAAAGTAGCACCTGCGTTAATTCCTAATACAGAAGGCGATGCCATTGGATTTTTTGTTAAACTTTGAATAAAATAACCTGATAATGCCATATTAGCGCCTATGATTAAGGTAACAACTAATCTAGGCAGGCGTATATTATAAAAAATTTCTTTTTCCTGTTCCGATACTGAAGAGGAATTCATTACAATATCCCAAATTGACAATTCCAATGCACCTATTTTCAGAGAAAAGAAAACACCCGTCACTAATATCAGCAAACTGATAATAAGCAGCCTTTTCCTCATGACTTCCCCCTATTTAGATGCATCGATATATTCTTCTAACTCTTCCATTTTCTCATCCAAAACCATAAGGCTTCGACGTCTAGACAAATCATTATGATCCATCTCGTAAACATTCCCTTTTTTTACTGCTGGTAATGTCTCCCATAAACTTTGTGAAGATATTTCATCATTTTTATTGGCCTCATCGGGTTGAGTTGAAAGAATAATTAAGTCAGGATTCAATGAAACAAGACGCTCCATATTCATTTCTTCTGAACTTTTTCCATCACTTTGCAAAGCATATTCAATTCCGACTGATTCTAAGAAGCTCGGCATAAAGTATGATGATTCCTGAGCCTCGAAAGTCCCATTTGCAGTGTACGCCATGTTCAACCATTTACCCTCAAATCCTTTAACTTTTTCTTGAAATTGAACGACTTTTTCTTTATGAGAATCAATTAATTTTTGTACTTGATCTTCTTTACCCAAAGCTTTTCCAATTGTTTCTGTCGTTTCCATCACTTCGTTATAATCTGCAGTATCAATTTTGACTGCTACTGTCGGTGCAATTTCAGAAAGTTCTTTATATATATCTTTATGACGGTCCACATCGGCAATAATTAAATCAGGCTTTAAATATCTAATTTTTTCAAGACTTGGTTCAGCACGGGCTCCCACTGATTCATAGCCTTCAATTTTTTCATATGTATTTTGAGCTATTCTTTCGGGCTTATCATCATCAGCCACACCAACTGGTATATTTCCGAGTGCAGCAGACGTTTCAGTAATTCCTAGCTCCAATGTGACTACCCTTTCAGGTTTTTCCGGCACACTTGTTTCACCTAATTCATGAACAATTACACCATTATCCCTATTTTCTTCATTTATATTAGACGTTGAATTTACACAAGCTGTTGTAAATAAACATGTTGCTATAATTAGTACATATAGAAAAACTGATTTTTTCTGTAACATTTTTGACTCTCCTCAGATGTAAAATACTTCTAAATAATCTTTAATTCATAATATTAGTAGTGCTTGAACAATCATATTAATATAGAGTGTTTTCAAAACCTTCTTCAATTTTTCATATGTATACTTGTCATTTATTTTTTAGATACAAATAATAAGCAAGAAGAATTATTACACACTTATAACTGGTTTTGGATTTTTATCTAAATTATATGTAATACATATCGGTCTTCCAGTACAGGGATCTTCACCAATTGTGGCTTCAATCTGGAAAACTTTCTTCAAAATATCTTTCTGCATTATCTCGAGAGGAACACCTGCTTTTACTAAACTTCCATTCGTTAAGGCAATAATATAATCTGAAAAACGCGCTGCCTGATTTAAATCGTGCAATACCATGACAATTGTACGCTTCTCTTTTTGATTTAATTGTTGCAATAACTCCAAAATTTCTAATTGATGTGCCATATCCAAATAGGTTGTCGGTTCATCAAGCAATATGATGTCTGTCTCCTGGGCCAATGCCAGTGCTATCCACACGCGCTGTTTTTGTCCTCCTGATAATGCATCAACTGTTCGCTTTCTGAATTCAATCGTATTAGTTACTTCTAAAGCCCACTCAATTATATCTTTATCCTTTTGAGTCAAGTTACTAAACAATTTTTGATGTGGGAAACGTCCATAAGATATAAGTTCTTCTACTAATAATCCACTTGTACTTTCTGGATTTTGGGGTAAAATAGCCAACTCTCTTGCTAGAGCTTTTGTATTCATTTGCTCAATACTTCTACCATCTAAAATGACTGACCCTCATTGATAATGATTATCAGTGTCAATTATATAATAGAAATTATGGATGTCAATGTATAATTAAAGCTGCGAGACGATATAAGTCCACATTCCAGAAAAATTTTAAAAGATTTATAAGACTAGGAAAAGGGAGAAAGAAAAAAGGGAAACTGACAGATGATAGCTCTCAATTGAAGTCAGATGAGCTGCATCACCTTTATATTTCCAATTTGTATAGGCAGAAAAAAGAAGCAGGCATTCATGGAAATTCATGAATGCCTGCTTCTTTAATATTCTCAAGCGACTAACGACACGTACAATATAGTTCGGCGCTAACCCACCGATGAACAGGTTGTTTTCTCATTCAGGAATTGCGTCGTTATCATAGAATGACATATCACTTGGTCCACTTGTCGGGTCTCAATAATATACTGATTTAATAATATTCAATTCATCATACCCTCTTATAAAGGAATAAAAAAACTAGCCGCTGTAATCACTGCTAGTTTTCTGAATGCCAGTTACGCTTTAACAGCCCCATCAGATAGGCATCCTGATATTCACCTTTAGTATAAAACTGTTCTTTTAAAGTACCTTCGATTTCAAAACCGCTCTTCTCGTATATATGAACAGCTCTGTCATTTTTTGTATCAACATACAGATACACTTTATGCATGTTCAGTATATTATACGCATAGGAAAGGCACTCACTGAAGGCAAATTTCGCATATCCTCTGCCGTTAAACTCAGGTTTAACGATAATCTGAATTTCACAATTTCTGTGGATATAGTTAATATCAACCAGCTCGACAATACCTGCCAGTACTCCGTCGTCTTCAATCACAAATCGTCTCTCATCATTGTTCATCATATGTTTGTCGTATAAGTATTTTAATTCGGTTAACGACTCATACGGTTCTTCAAACCAGTACGACATAATCGAATATTCATTATTTAGCTCATGAACGAATTCCAAATCCGTTTCTTCGAGTGCTCTGATTTTCATTTTTTCCCCTCTACTTTCTTAATATAAATTCCTAAGACTTACTTCATTAATTTCATCCGTTAAATCGATAAAGAATTCTCCTTGCCATTTTTGAGTTTGTGCTGCTGTTTTATTTAATTCTGTTTCCCATTCAGGATACACCCGCATCGCCATTTTACCTTTACTGTTATCTGTTTTTAAAATATTTTTCTTCAACAAAAGTTCTCGCGGAAAGATAAATTGGCCTTTTCTATCTTCATCCATGACCGTAATAATTAGTTTTTCTGGAGTTTCTTCCGGTGTGTAAGGCCTGTTTTTATTATTGTCATCTTTTACCCAAAACACTGTAAAGTATCCTTTTTTATTTGGCGTTTTATTCGCTTTTCTATGTCTATACTCTTTCCCGCTTATAGTGAAAATACAACTCTCATACTCAATATTTAATCGTTCAATTTCAATATTGCTCACTTCGGAGAGTCCTGATTTTTCAAGTATGTGATTAATTAATGATACAGATTCCAGCATATATTCACCCGGCCCTCTTAAAACTTCTTGTACAAAATAAGCAGCTACATTTTATGCAGCTGCTTACACTGATTATCTATATATTAAACTACTCCGCCAGCCTCAGCACTTCTCTTGCGATCATCACTTCTTCATCCGTCTGTATCACTAATACTTTGACCGGTGAATAATGAAAAATTACAATATAGTTGAGCCATAGAGCCATATGGTTTTAACATGATTTACATAAGTTTTCACACAATCATCACCGTCATTATAGCCCCTAGAGAATTCATTGTAAAGGGTTATTATAGGGTATATATCTTCTAAAATAGCAGGGTGATAAGTAGTGATTTTATATTAATCATATAATCAGCCCTCTTAAAAAACTCCATAAAAAATGGCAACTCATCCCGTGTGTGAAAAGCTGCCTAATTAATATTATCTATAATTATTCAAACTCCAGTTCCCGCTATAATTTATTTAATTATTTTTTAACTGCACTTATTTCTTCCAATCGATAACACCTGAAGTTGGTATCCTTCGTCAAAACCACGAGGAACACCAAATCTCTAATTCTGACAACAAAAAACTCAAGGTACAATACATGCACTCTGAGTCTTTACTCGGCCATAAATACGTTCATATTCGCAAGAACCTCGAGTGTTTTATCGTGCAGATCATCACTTGCTGCTGCAACGAGATTTTTATTTACCGTAATATTCGCTTCCGGGAATATATTTTGGATTATCATAATATTCGCCAGTACACAGACGTTTGTTTCAACACCGATGAACTCTATTATCTGATTCGTTTTGACTTCATCTCTATAGTTTTTATAAATACTCCCCGCCTGCTCCGGAGGTATACCGTAAAAGGTTTTCGTGTATTCGTCACCGTGCTTTTCGAGGCGGTCGTAAAATTTAGGATATACCGCCTCATCAAATCGAATGGATTCAGCTGAGCGTTCGTCGTATTCAAAGTCAGGATATAAATTCTTCGTATAAATAATCGATTCGTTATTCTCTATCGCCAGATCAATTCTTTTCGCCACACCGTCTTCAATCACTTTGGAGCATTCCAAAAAGTTCGTGCCTCTATTATCGAAAGTGTCATTCTGGACATCTATAACAACAAGCATCTGTCCACATCCTGTCTGAAAAATTTCAATTATACTTTATCAATACCCC